>CBDUAS010000314.1:0-5334 GCA_965365185.1 uncultured bacterium
AGCGGGCGATCGCCGGCAGCAAGGACCGCTGGGGTCGGCAGGTGGATCCGACGCAGGCGTTGCTCCGGTGGGCCGGCGTGAATATCACATCGGTGAGCGAGGCGCAGACCCGGGCCCAGGCCCGAGCCGGCGATCGCCGCGGGCGCCGAGGAACGCATTCCGCTCCGCGGCCTGCGCCGCACGATTGCCGAGCGCATGGTCGTGGCCAAGACGACGGTGCCGCATTACACCTATGTCGAAGAAGTCGACATGAGCGAGATCGTGGCCATGCGGGCGCAGGCGAAACCCAGGGCGGCCGGCCGCGGCGTCAAGCTGACCTATCTGCCGTTCGTCATCCGCGCCCTGGTGTTGGCGCTCGAGGATCACCCGTATCTGAACGCCAGCCTGGACGAAGAGGCGGGGGAGATTGTCCTGAAGCGTTACTACAACATCGGCATCGCCACCGATACGGACCGCGGGCTGGTGGTGCCGGTGATCAAGGGGGCGGATCAGCGGGACCTGCTGGACCTCGCCAACGAGATCTCCCGGCTGTCAGCGGAGGCGCGCGAAGGCAAGATCGGCCTCGACGATCTACACGGCGGAACCTTCACCATTACCAGCACCGGCAATATCGGCGGCGTGATCGCCACTCCGGGCATCAACGTGCCGGAGGTCGCCATCCTCGGGGTCACCGCGATCCGCGAGCGCCCGGTCGTGCGCGACGGCGAGATCGTCGTCCGGCACATGATGAACCTGTCGCTGTCCTGCGACCATCGAGTTGTCGACGGCGCCGTCGCCGCGGTGTTCATGCGCGACCTCGTGCGGCTGCTCGAGGATCCGAAGCTGCAGTTGCTCGCCGGACTCTGACGTGGCGGCGGCGGGCGATCGTCGACAGCAACGCAACGCCGGCGAGGAAAGGAAGCGATGTCTGAAGACAAGCGCGTAGACGTCGTCGTAGTCGGTTCGGGCCCGGGGGGCTACATCGCCGCGATACGGGCTGCCCAGTTGGGGCTCTCGGTGGCCGTCGTCGAGAAGGAGTTCGTCGGCGGCACCTGCCTGAACATCGGTTGTATCCCTTCCAAGGCGCTTCTCGAGGCGACACACCTGTTGCAGCAGATCCGCGAGGCGAGCCGCTTCGGCATCGACGTTGCCGGTATCTCAGCGGACTACCCGCGCATGCGGGAGCAGAAGAACAAGACGGTGCAGATACTCACCCGCGGCGTTGCCGGACTGCTGAAGAGGGGAGGTATCGACCTCCTACGTGGTTTTGGCCGGTTCGCCGACAAGAACGTCGTCGAGGTGGAGCTCGCCGAAGGCGGCGTGCAAGCGGTGCACGCGGACAACGTGATCATCGCCACTGGGTCGGTCCCGGCTCAGATCCCCACCGCGCCCTTCGACGGGGACAGGATCGTGTCCTCGCGTGAAGCGCTGGATTTCGACGAGGTCCCCGAGCAGTTTGTCGTCGTCGGCGCCGGCTACATCGGACTGGAGCTGGGTAGCGTCTACAGCCGCCTGGGAAGCCGCGTGGTGGTGCTCGAGATGATGGACACCGTGCTTCCCGAGATGGACGAAGAAATGGCGACGACCGCCGAGAAGCTTCTCGCCGATCAGGGACTGGCCTTCCGCCTGGGCGCCCGCGTGACCGAAGCCCGGGTCGAGAACGGCAACGCCGTCGTGCACTACGAGGTGGACGGTCAACAGCAATCGATCGCGGCCGACAGGGTATTGGTGGCAACCGGGCGCAAGCCATTCGTCGACGGCCTCGGCCTCGATGCCGCGGGACTGGAGGTCGACGACCGGGGGTTCATCGCCGTCGACAACGGCATGCGGACGGACGTTCCCGGTGTGTACGCCATCGGCGATGTCGTTTCCACGCCGATGCTGGCGCATGTGGCGATGGACGAGGGGGTGGTCGCCGCGGAGCGCATCGCCGGGCAGGAGAGCGTCATGCACTACGATGCGATTCCGGCGGTCGTTTACACGCACCCGGAGCTCGCCTCGGTGGGGCTCAAAGAACGCGAGGCGCGCGACCGCGGCTACACGGTACGGGTGGGCCGCTTCCCGTTTCGCGGCATCGGTCGGGCCCGGGCACGGCAGGATGTCGAGGGCTGGGTCAAGATCATCGCCGACGCCGACACCGACAGGCTGCTCGGCGTGCACTGCGTCGGTGCGGAGGCGGGCCACCTGATACACGAAGCAGTCGTGGCGATGGCCTATGGTGGCTACGCCGAGGACATCGCGCTCACCGTACACGCTCACCCGACCCTGTCGGAGGCGATGAAGGAAGCGGCGCTCGCCGTTCACGAGCGCGCGTTGCATATCTGAGACCCGCCCGCTCGAGGAAGCAGTCATCGAAAACCTGTTCAGCGCCCGGCTCGTCGGCACGGTGGAGCGCGTCGTCTACGCTCGCGAGGACGGGCCCTGGGCCGTTGTGCGGCTGCGCCTCGATGACGGCGCCGAGGCGACGGTGGTGGGCAACCTCTCGCCCGTGTCCGAAGGGGAGCGGCTCCAGGTCGACGGCGGCTGGGTCGACGACACCCGCTTCGGCCGGCAGTTTCGCGCCGATCGATCGGTGGCCGTGCGTCCTGCCGACGCTGCCGCGATCGAGCGGTATCTGGCCTCCGGGCGCGTCCCTGGAATCGGTCCCGAGATCGCAGCCCGCATCGTCGAGCGCTTCGGCGACAAGACGCTGGAGGTGTTCGACGACACGCCGGACAAGCTCCTGCAGGTGCGCGGCATCGGCAAGGTTCGCCTGGCGCGAATCAGGGAAACCTGGGCGGAGCAGGCAGCGGAGCGTGAAAACCGGATGTTCCTACAAGAGCTCGGCCTCGGCCCGCTCATGAGCGAGAAGATCCTGCGGGCCTGGGGGGAGGACACCCGCCGCCGTGTTCAAGAGAATCCGTACGCGCTGGCGGCGTCCGCCGAGATTCCCGGCATCGGCTTCCGTCGCGCCGACCGCATCGCTCGTCAGCTTCCCGGTTGGGCCGCCGACGCTGACGCCAGAGCCCGCGCCGCGGTGCAGCATGTCCTCGTCGAGCAAGCCGGCGTCGGCCACTGTTTCGTCCCGTACGAGCGGCTCGTACGACTGGTGGGCGAGCTCCTCGGGGTCGCTGACGACCAGGTGGTTCGGCGCGCGATCACCGCCCTCGGAGACGAGGGATTTCTGCATTCGGAGCTCCTCAGCGACGACGAAGTGGCGGCGCTGAGCCCGACCGGCTCCAGCGAGGCCGAAAGCGACGCCACCAGCGAGAACGACCGGCTTGCCGTTTACGACGTCGGTTTCCTGCAGGCGGAAAAGCGCGTTGCGCGCCGCCTGCTGAGGATCGCGGCTGCCCCGGCGTCCGCGGGCAAGCCCGGCGCCATGACCAGCGAGCGCGCGGCGCGGGCGGCGGCGTGGGTGGAGGGGCAGCTCGGCGTCGAGCTCGGCGCCGATCAACGCGAGGCGCTGCAGGTGGCGCTGTCGCACAAGGTCCTGCTGGTCACCGGTGGACCGGGGACCGGCAAGACGACGCTCATCGATGCGATCGTCCGCTGCGGCCTGGCGGTGGGAGCACGGATCGCGCTGGCCGCACCCACCGGACGTGCCGCCAAACGGTTAGCGGAGGCGACGGGTCATCCGAGCCTGACCTTGCACCGGCTGCTGGAGTACCGGCCCCGCGATGGCGGCTTCGGCCGCAACCAGGGACAGCCTCTGGACGCCGACATCGTCATTGTCGACGAGGCGTCGATGATCGACCTGTTTCTCATGGACGCCCTGGTGGCCGCGGTGCCGCCGCCGGCGGTACTGGTTCTCGTGGGCGACGCGGACCAGCTTCCGCCCGTCGGTCCGGGCGCGGTGCTGCGCGACCTGCTGGCTTCGCGAGCTTTGCCGACCGCGCGATTGCGGGAGATCTATCGGCAGGCGCAGCGCAGCCTGATCGTCCGCAACGCGCACCGGGTTAATCGCGGTGAGATGCCCCAGGGGCTCGATGGAGCCGCAGCGTGGGAAGACGACGCGCCGGCGGATTTCTACTTCGTCCACGAGAGCGACGCCGATCGCGCCCGGCACATCGCCCTGACGTTGACCGCCGAACGAATACCGGCACGCTTCGGACTGGATCCGCGCCGGGACGTGCAGGTGGTTGCGCCGATGCATCGCGGCAAGGCAGGGGTCTCGCGCCTCAACGTCGAGCTGCAGCAGCGGCTCAATCCCGGCAGCGACGGGCGGGTCGTGGGGGACTACCGCCTGCGAGCCGGCGACCGGGTTATCCAGCAGCGCAATGACTACGAGCGGGAGGTGTTCAACGGTGACGTCGGGCGGGTGATCGAGGCCGGACCCGATAAAGACCTCACCGTCGAGTTCGACGGGCGTCGTGTCGCGTACGACGCCGAGGCGTTGCGACATCTTTCGCTGGCGTACGCCATCTCGGTACACAAGAGCCAGGGAAGTGAGTATCCGGCGGTCGTGGTGCTGCTGTTGTCCGAGCACTACCCGATGTTGCAGCGTAACCTCTTGTACACGGCGTTGACGCGGGCCAAGAAGCTCGCTGTTCTGGTCGGAAGCCGTCGCGCGATCGGCCGGGCGGTGGCCAATGCCGCGCCGCAGCGACGCTGCACCCGTTTGGCACATCGACTGGCCCACCGGCCCACACTACCCCCGAGCAGATCATGACGAACGAACTGGAAATCCGCTTCTTGACCGTGGGGGCGTTCTCGGAGAACTCCTATATCGTGGGCTGCAGATCGACCGGTACCGGCGTGCTCATCGATCCCGGGGGCGAGGTGCCATCGCTGATCGAAGCGGCAGCCGACATGGGCGTGACCATCGAAGCCGTGTGGCTGACGCACGCCCACCTCGACCATGTTCTGGGGCTGCAGGAGGCAGTAGCCGCCACCAGTGCGCCGATCATGCTGCACCCCGACGACCGCATGCTCTACGATGCGGCCCCCGAGCAGGGCAGGGCCTTCGGCTTTCCGGTGGACCCGCTGCCGGAGCCCGACGGATCGCTCACGGCAGGCGAAACGCTCCGCCTGGGGGCCCATGAGGCGCAGGTGTTGCACGTGCCCGGGCACAGCCCGGGACACGTGGCATTCTGGTTTCCCGCATCGCGCGCCGTGATCTCGGGCGACGTCCTGTTCGCCGGCTCGATCGGACGCACCGACCTTCCCGGGGGTTCCTACGAGACCCTCATGCGAACGATCCGTGAGGTCCTGCTGCCGCTTGGCGACGACGTGCGCGTGTTCCCCGGGCACGGGCCCCCGACGACCATCGAGGCGGAGCGGACTTCGAATCCGTTTGTGCTCGGGCAATACTAGGTTCGGGAGGTCGTCGGGCGGGGGTCGAGCAGGGATGGCCGCGGGCGTGCCTTGCGCGTG
>CBDUAS010000315.1:0-5332 GCA_965365185.1 uncultured bacterium
CTAAAGACAGGCCCACTTCTTCCGAAATAACAACAGCACCGGTCAGGATGGCAACCTGCTGCGACGCGTCGAGCAGGTTCAAGAAGCGCGCGTAGTCACCTTGCGTCAGCTCGTTCTTCATCACGTAAAAACCGGCGTAGCCCTTGGGGAACGAGGCGGGGAGCGTACGCGCGTCGCCGGTCGAAAAATCGTCCCGGAATTGCTGCGGCGTATCGCTCGCCGTGCGCCGGTTGTTGTTGCCGATGCTCCCGGCGCTGCCGCCACCGAGGACGATCTCCGTCTCGCCCGTAACCTCGTGAGGGCGGCCACTCGTACCGCTCTCGAACTGCGCCGCAAGCAGCGCATCGACCGTCGTCCCATCGCCCAGCAGGTAGGGACCTTCCGGCACGTACACCATCTGCAGCGCGATGATCTCGAGATCGATCGTGGATTCCCTGGCGACTCCATCCACACTCAGGTCCCAGGACAACGACACGCCGTCCCAGTCGATCGCGCCGAAGCCCTCTTCGGCCCGGTACAAGAAGACGCCGAGGCCGTCATCGGAGGGCTGTAGCGTGGCGAGCACACCATTGTTGTCCGCAACCCGGTGCCCCGTCGGCTCGGTGACGAGCCGGGCGTGTCGATACGACTGTGCGGGCTCACGGAACTTCACGAACAACCACAGGGCATCCCGGTTGAGCTCGTCCCGAAAGGAGCTCGGCCACTCGATGTCGAAAACGATGCGGGCCGGCTGCGCGGACAACTGCGGCATCTGCAAAGACACGTTCTCGACCCGCACCTCCGAGAGGGTGTCGGAGCCCAGCCCACCGCATGCCGCCGCCATCCCGGCCAGCAAGAGGACCGCCGGACGGCGCGACGAAACGCTCACGGACGGCGCCCGGGACCGGCCCCGATGGAACCGCCGGCACCCGGCGTCACCGCCGTTGCGGCCTCTCCGCGGGCGCCGAACAACTCCGCGTGCCCGGCCAGGATGCGGCGCTTGACGTCGTCGTCGGGCTCGGTGGACCAGTTCCCGCGCTCGTGCGTGCCGCCAAGAAGCACCCCGTCGCGGCGCGGGAACATGTAGAGGTCGTCGCTTATCAGACAGTAGTCGACCTCGGGCTGCGGCAGCAGAAAGGTGAGCTGGCCGCGGATCGGATCCATGTCCGGGTCCTTCACCAGCTCTTTGGCGCCCATGCCGGTGCAGTTGAACACCAGAGGCTCCGGCAGCCCTGCGACCTCGTCCATGCCCGAGAATTCGTGCACGACCAATCGGCCCGAGGCGACGCGGAAGTCGCGCATCAGAGCATCGAGGTAGGTGTACGGCTCGATCAGCAACGTGGTGAACGCGCGCACGTGGGCGCGAGGAAAGGGATGCTGCTCGGGCTCCACGACGCGCGCCCGCGGGTACAGGTCTTCGGTACCGGCCTCGAACCAGGGTAACGGCTGGGACGCGTTGGCGGCGATGTAGCTGTCGATCCAGCGAACGCCGTACCGCTCCGACACCATTCCCTGAAAGGTGCGGTGGGCGACGCGCGACGCGCGGACGAACTGCTCGTCGTACGCCGCGGTCGTGCGGCCGGGATCCGCAACTGCGTGCGGGGACCAGAAGCCACCGGCGATGTTGGACGTCGTGTGCGGGGGCACGTCCCTGGCGTAGATCGTCACCCGCCAGCCGTTCCGCTGCATCAGGATCGCCGTCGACAGACCCACGACACCGCAGCCGATCACGGCGCACGAAACGGGAGCCGAAGGCGAGGCCGGAGGCACAACGCCCGCACCGTCGCCCCAGCCGGATGCCAGTCCGGACGACGCCGCCGCTTCCAGCGCCTCCTCGACAGCGATCTGAGAGGTCCCCCACGAGAGCGTGATGCCGCCGCCACCGTGGCCGTAGTTGTGCACGAGCAGCTTGTCGCCGACACGTTCGACCTCGACGCGAAAGCCGCTCGAACGAAACGGCCGCAACCCCACAACGGTGCGGATCTCCCGCGACGCCGCAACACGCACGCGCGCCAGGCCGGTGGTTCCGTCCGCTGACCATGGGGCGCGCCCACCGAACGGTGTTTCGGGAACCGGCGCCACTGCCGCCGTCTGCGGCGGCCGCTGCAAGGGACACCCCAAGCCGAGGGCGGCGATCGAGCCGGCGCGCAGGACTTCCCGGCGGTTGAGCTTCATGCCGGCTCCTCCCAGACAGCGCCCACCTTCGCGCTCCAGTGCATCCGCGGTCTCCCGATTCGAGGGTGCGCCGATTCTGACAACTCCGGCCGCCTACCGCAAAGCTGCCCGGGCCACGCGAACGGGGACCCGTTCAAAACCCCTTCAGGAGCCCAGCAGAATGCGGTACACCAGGTTGCCGACCATGAAGCCCGTGTAGTTGCCGATGGCGTACCCCGCGAGCCCGACGGCGATGCCGGGCAACAGCAGCTCCGTGTACCCACGAGTTCCTGCCAACGCCATTGCCGAGGCCGGACCGCCGACGTTCGCCTGCGAGGCCACGGCCAGCGTCGGCGCGTCGATGCGCAGCAGCCTGCCGATGCCGAAGATGACGATTCCGTGAACCGCCACGGTGGCGGCGGCGAAGTAGAAGACGGCCGGGCCGATGCGGAAGATGTTGGCAATGACCGACTGCGCCCCATTGGCCGCGAGAAACAAATGCAGCAGGTAGTTGCCCCACATGGCACTGCCCGAGAGCTCCTTGATCGCCGGCACCTGCGCCACCAGCAGGACCATCGTCGTCAACATCAGAATCTCCGGTACCGGCCAGGCCGCTGCCAGCACGCCGGCGAACCAGACGAGCCCGACACTGAGCGTTACCAGGGCGGCGGCCTCCGCCAGGGAAACCGGCGTTACCGTGGAGTGCAGGCTGTCCTTCAGGTCGGCGCCGATCCCGGCAACGCCCACCGCGGCGCCGGCCTCTTCCAGATCCGACTCCAGCGCTGCGGCGGAGTCGGGAACGGCACCGGGCGCCGCCGGGGCGAGCGGCTCGGCCTGTGGTGTCGTCCGGGCCGCGGAAGCGTTCTTGCCGGACAACAACACCGGCAACGACAAGCAGGCGATCAGCCAGATGGCGGTGATCGCTACATCCGCTGCGACGGCGGCACTGAACATGTCGCTGCTGGTCTCGAAGGCCCGCCCGAGGGCGGCGAAGTTGACTCCGCCGCCTGTGTACGTCCCCGTGTACTGGCCGGCCAGCTTCCACGTCTCGGGACCCACCTCGCGGCTGAGGACCAGCGCAGCGGCGAAAGCTCCGGAAGCGGTGCCGGCGGCCCCGATCAGAAACGCGACCAGCATCCTCGGGCCGGCGCTGAACACGGAACGGACGTCGACCGTGAGGAGGATGAGCACGATGGCGACACTGACGCCGGTGCTGGCAAGAAAGTCGTAGGTGGGCGAGGTATCGGGGAGAAACCCCGCGTTCGACAGCGCCATTCCCAGGAGGATGGCAACGAGCACGGACCCCAGCGCCCGGAAGAGCCTGAACTGCTGATCGAGGACGATGGAAACGTAGACGACGGCCGCCAGCACCACCAGGACGGCGAACGGGTCGGTAATCATCGGGCTACTCTATACTGATCTCACAGGCGTTCGCGTCGTACGCACCCTACGACGAGGCCCATGATGAGACTCGACGCACATCCCGGCCGCTTCTGGCACGAGCTCGATGACGGTCGCATTCAATGCGATCTGTGCCCCCGCTACTGCCGCCTGCGCGAGGGGCAACGCGGCCACTGCTTCGTGCGGGCGAACGAGCACGGCGCGATGGTTCTGACGACGTACGGGCGCTCGAGCGGCTTTTGCGTCGACCCCATCGAGAAAAAGCCGCTGAACCACTTCCTGCCCGGCACACCGGTGTTGTCGTTCGGCACGGCCGGCTGCAACCTGGCCTGCCAGTTCTGCCAGAACTGGGACATCAGCAAGTCGCGCGAGTTCGACACGCTTGCGGATACAGCCTCGCCCGCGGCGATCGCCAACGCCGCGAAAAAGGCGCGGGCGCGCAGCGTGGCGTTCACCTACAACGACCCGACGATCTTTCACGAATACGCCGTCGACGTGGCGCAGGCGTGTCGCGAGTCGGGAATCAAGACGGTGGCGGTGACCGCCGGGTACGTGTGCCCGGAGCCGCGCGTCGAGTTCTACGAGCACATGGACGCGGCCAACGTCGACCTCAAGTCGTTTCGCCAGGAGTTCTACGAGGAGGTGACGCTGGCGGAGCTGGCGCCCGTCCTCGATACGTTGCTGTACCTCAAGCACGAGACCGACGTCTGGTTCGAGATCACCACCCTGCTGATCCCGGGCCTCAACGACGGCCACCAGGAGCTCGACGAGATGACGACATGGGTGGTCGAGCACTTGGGACCGGATGTGCCCATGCACTTCTCCGCGTTCCACCCCGACTACCGCATGCTCGATAGGCCGGCGACGCCGCCGGCCACCTTGACGCGTGCCCGCGACCTCGCCATGCGCAACGGCGTTCGCTACGCCTACACGGGCAACGTGCACGACGAGATCGGCGACAGCACCTACTGCCACGAGTGCGGTGAGCGGATCATCGGCCGCGACTGGTACGTGCTGACGGACTGGAACCTGGACGCGTCCGGGGGGTGCGCCCGCTGCGGTACTCGCTGTGCCGGTGTCTTCGAGCAGCAGCCGGGCACATGGGGCGCGCGCCGCATGCCCCTGAGGATCGCCTCGTAGCTTTCGTTCCCCTCGGCCGGGAGGCCGGTCCCGATCAGCCGAGATAGTAGCGGGGCGGGATCCACGCCGGCCGTGGGGCTTCGCCCTCGGCCGCGGGCACGGCCGGCGGGCGCTCGAAAGCCGGCTCCGGCGTCACGCCCTCCGCCTCCATCACTTGTCGCACCGCTGTCTCGACGTCGTGCGCTTCCAGAACCGTGCCCTCCTCGAGTCGCAACGACTGGGCGATGCCGGGAACGTTCTTCTGGCCGATGGCGCGGGTGGGGACCCCCTGGAACCTCTCGACCACGTGGCCCTGGATGGAACGGACGAAGCCGGCAAACGGCCGGTCCTCGGCCGCGACCACCAGCCGCCGCGTCCTCTCGACGCTGGCGCACACGGCATCGAGGTCGGGCGGAACGAGGGTACGCAGGTCGATGACCTCGGCCTCGATGCCCTCTTCCGCGAGCCCCGCAGCGGCATCCAGCGAGGTCCACACGGCTCTGCCCCAGGCGACGATGGTGACGTCGTTGCCCGAACGACGCGTCGCCGCTTTGCCGAACGGTACGCGCACGGTGGGGTCGATCTCGGGGATCTCGCCGCGCATGATCGATCGCTTCAGCTCGTTGAGGGCGGCTTCGTCCGTAGGCTCGTTGGGGAACGCCGGCCCCAGCGACTGGCG
>CBDUAS010000316.1:0-5328 GCA_965365185.1 uncultured bacterium
CTCCTCCTGGCTCTCCCGTCGGTTGTGGTCCTCGTGCTGCGCCGCCGGGTCGCCTCCCCGGCGCCGGAGATGGGCGCCGCCCTGATCCAGGAAGACTTCGTCAGCCCCGACGCTTGCCCGAAAGCCGCCGGCCCAGGGCTCGAATCCCACGGGCAGTCCGCCTCCCCAGACAGGCGATCCGGCAAACGAAGGCGGGGAACCCTCACCCGCGGCCAGGGCTTCCGGAGCCGCGACCTCGCCGCGGGATGCCGTCACCGGCAAGAAGACGGCGGCGGACGCGGCCGACGCCGCGGAGAGCAGGGCCAGGAACGAGTAGAGAGAAACTGCGCGCATCCGGGCGCTTCGCTTTCTCGGGGTGCGTTTGGAGCGCAGTCTAGCAGCCCGTCGCGGCACCGTTTATCGGTTCGCGGCGCCTTGCATCCACCCCCATTTCGCCGCCACGACACTGACGATTCTTCCGTTACAGTCCACTAGAATCTCGAGATGTTCCTTCGGCCGTTCAAGATGACGGTGACGCGGTGATCGAATCGGCGGGGCTTCGCTTCACCTACACGGGCGCCGACACCCCCGCTCTCCGGGGCGTGGACTTCTCCATCGACGCCGGCGAGATCTTCGGGTTTCTCGGACCCAGCGGTGCCGGCAAGAGCACGACCCAGAAGATCCTCATCGGCCTGCTGCGTGAATACAGCGGTGCGTTGTCGGTGTTCGACAAGGAACTGGGGTCTTGGGGGCCGGATTATTACGAGCGCATCGGGGTCTCGTTCGAACAGCCGAACCACTACCTCAAGCTGACCGCGCTGGAAAACCTCGAGTACTTCGGAGCGCTTTTCAGCGGCAGGACCGAGGACCCGCTGAGGCTGCTCGCCGCGGTGGGTTTGGCGGAGCACAAGGACGTACGCGTCGGCAGTTACTCCAAGGGCATGCGCAACCGTCTGAACCTGGCCCGCTCGCTGATCAACCGGCCGGAGTTGCTGTTCCTCGACGAACCCACCGCCGGTCTCGACCCGGTCAACGCCCAGCGCGTACGGGACATCATCGCGGGAGCAAGGCACGGCGGAGCCACCGTCTTTCTGACCACCCACGACATGTGGACCGCCGATCAACTCTGCGATCGGGTGGCGTTCATCGTCGACGGTGAGATCCCGCTCATCGACTCACCGCGTCGCCTCAAGCTGCAACACGGCACACGATCGGTCCGCGTGGAGTACACCACGTCCGAACGCGCCGGCGAGCGGCAGGCTGTCGATTTTGCCCTCGAGGGCCTTGCCGACGACGAGGCCTTTCGATCGCTGCTGCGCGACACGCGCATCGAGACGATGCACACGCAGGAGGCGACGCTCGAAGACGTGTTCATCGCGGTCACGGGACGGCCCCTGACATGAGACGGCTTGTCGGCTCGGTACGCAAGGACGTTCTGCTGCAATACAGGGGCGGCTTCTACATCGTGGGCGCGGCCGTGGCGCTTTTCTACGTCGCCCTCCTCAGCCGGATACCGAGCGACTGGCGCCTCAACCTTCCTCTGCTCATTCCGGCGGCGCTCGTCATCAACGTATTGGTCACCACGTTCTACTTCGTCGCCGCTCTCGTGCTGCTGGAACGGGCGGAGGGAACGCTGCCGGCGCTCGCGGTGTCGCCGCTGCGCCCGGGCGAGTATCTGGGAGCGAAGGTCATCTCTCTCGGAATCCTGGCGCTTTCCGAGAACGCCGCCGTGGTGCTGCTTTTCTACGGCACCGACTTCGACCCTGTCATGCTACTCGCCGGCCTGTCGCTGCTGTGCGGCTTCTACACACTTGCCGGCCTGGTGGCGATCTCGCGGTATGACTCGATCAACTCCTTCCTCATTCCCTCAGGCGTCGCCATCACGGCGCTGCTGCTTCCGCCGCTCGTATTCCACTTTCGTGCCGAGCCGTTTTGGCTGATCTACCTGCATCCGCTGCAACCCTTCTTCTCCCTGGTCACCGCGGCGTTCCTGCCGCGCCCCGCACCGGAAGTGGTGTACGGAGTGGTCGCCGGTTGTCTCTGGCTGGCGGCGACCTACGTTCCCGCCCGCCGCGCGTTCGCCCGGCTGACCGTGCAATGAGCAGGGTGTCGATCGTCCTCAAGCTCGTTCCGGTCGACTGGAAGAACATCCGGCGGGACTCCTTGCTCATGTGGATCCCCCTGATCCCCCCGCTTACAGCCCTACTGATTCGATGGGGAATCCCCCCGCTGACGCAGACGCTGCTGCAAGCGACCGGGCGGAACCTGGAGCCGTGGTACCCGCTGATCATGGCTTCGTTCGTCATCGCCTTGCCCGGGATGATCGGCACGGTGACCGGATTCCTGTTGCTCGACGAGCGTGACGACGGCGTTCTGGACGCCTTGCTGGTCACGCCGGTGTCGGCGCGCGCCTACGTGGGATACCGAATCGCCACACCGCTCGTCGCCGGTTTCCTGGTGACGGTGTTGAGCTACCCGCTGTGCGGTCTGACGCCGCTGCGCTGGGTCGACCTGCTGGCGGCGGCGGCGCTCGGTGGCCTCGGGGCGCCCTTCATGGCCTTGTACCTGGCGTCGTTCGCCGACAACAAGGTCACCGGCTTCGCTCTCATGAAGCTGATGAACGCCATCCAGGTGCTGCCGTTGGTCGCATGGTTCGTGCCTCAACCGGCTCAATTGGGCTTCGGATTGATTCCCTCCTACTGGCCGATGAAGATCGTCTGGCAAGCTGCCGACGGGCTGCCCTACGCCCCGTACCTCGCAGCCGGATTAGCCGTCAATGTCCTCGCCGTGGGATTATTGGTGCGTAGGTTCGAACGCATCGTGCATCGCTGAGGAGGCGTCCCATCTCGAGACATGTCATCGACGGCAACGTCGAAGGTATCCAGCCCTCGCAGCGAAAGGCTCTCGAGAGAACCTACCGGCGCCGCGTTCCTCCAGAGCGCGTTGTGTCGGGAGAGCTCGCGCGGCACCTGACCGAGGTATCCGCGGAGCTTGGACGTCAGGTTGGCGTCCTGATCAGCCGGGACGGCTCCATCAGGAACGTCATCGTCGGCGACGCCACCCAGCTCATGCTGCCGGATATCGGCCGACTTCGCGGTCGTGCCGGACGTTTTCGCGGCCTGCGGCTGGTGCACACCCACCTGAAGGGCGAGCCGCTCTCCGCCGACGACCTCAACGACCTGGCACTCCTGCGACTCGACATGGTCGCCATGATCGAAGTGGGTGGAAGAGGCCTGCCCGGGAGGGTAGAGGCGGCCTATCTCGATCCCGCCGCGCTCGCAGCCGACGAGGAGGCGGCGGATCCGGACGCGGCTCGCGCAGAGGCGCCTGCCGTCGAACGCGATCCGTTCGTTCATGCTCACGCGCGCAACGTCCAGGAGCTACAGCTCGACTTTCAGTCGACGATAGCCGCCCTCGAAGACGAGTTTGCTCGCGTCATCGGCCGCGCCGCCGGGGCCGCCGGGGCCGAACGCGCCCTCGTCATCGGGATCAATCCCGATGACGCGCACTTCGACGAAACCGTGGAGCTGGTTCGCTCCGCGGGGGTGGTCATCGCCGGCACGTCCCGACAGAAGCGCCATCGGGTCCACCCCAAGACCGTTGTCGGCAAGGGCAAGCTGCAGGAGATCGTCCTCGAGGCGATGCGGCGCAACGCCGAGGTGGCGATTTTCGACATCAACCTGAAGCCTGCTCAGGCGCGCGCCTTCGAGGACGCGACCGGCCTGAAGGCGATCGACCGGACCCAGCTCATTCTCGACGTCTTCGCCCAGCGGGCCCGGAGCGGTGACGGCAAGTTGCAGGTGGAGCTGGCGCAGCTTCGTTACTCGCTGCCTCGGCTCACCGAGAGAGACGCCGGCCTTTCGCGCCTGACGGGCGGCATCGGTGGCCGTGGCCCGGGGGAAACGGTGATGGAGATCGGCAGGCGCCGCATCCGCGACCGGATTCGCTCGCTCGAGAAACGGGTGGAGAAACTGTCGCGCCAGCGCGACCTCCGACGCCAACGACGCCGGCGCGAGAACGTCCCGGTGCTGTCGATCATCGGTTACACCAACGCCGGAAAGAGCACGCTGCTCAACGCCCTGACCAACAGTGACATCGAGGCGGCGGACAAGCTGTTCATGACTCTCGATCCGACCAGTCGCCGGCTGCGCTTTCCACGCGAGGGAGAGGTGGTAGTTACGGACACGGTCGGTTTCATCGCCGATCTTCCAGAGGATCTGGTGGCGGCCTTCCGGGCGACGCTCGAGGAGCTGGAGGACGCCGCGCTGTTGCTGCATGTGATCGACGCCGCCGACGGCCGCATCGAGGAGAAGATCGCCTCGGTCGAAGGCCTGTTGCGCGAGCTCGAGCTGGCCGAAATCCCGGTGCTGCGGGTGCTCAACAAAGTCGACCTCGTACCAGAAGGCCACGTTGCCGATCTGGCTCGCCGCTTCGACGCGGTCGCCGTCAGCGCCGAGCAGCGCGCCGGCCTCGCCGACCTGATCGCCGCCGCCGAGGAACGTTTGGGGATGAGGCTACGCCACCGAGACGGGTACAGTCCGGCAAGAAGGGCCTAGCAGCAGCGGCCGTGATTTGAGATACCATTCCGAACTGCGACACCTCAGGGGGGGAAGCGTATGCCGAATCCGATTTCCAACATGCTGCGCCGGCGAAAGTACGGCGAAGACGTAATCGTCGTCTCCGGCCTGCCGCGCTCGGGCACATCGATGATGATGAAGATGCTAGACGCCACCGGTCTGCCCATCATGACCGATCACCAGCGTACTGCCGACGAAGACAATCCCAAGGGTTACTACGAATACGAGCGCGTCAAAGATCTGAAGCAAGAAACCGACAAGTCCTGGGTGCGCCAGGCACGAGGCAAGGTGCTCAAGGTCATCTCTCACCTGCTCGAAGACCTTCCGGACGAGAACTTCTACCGCGTGATCCTCATGCGGCGGGACTTCGACGAGATCATCGCCTCGCAAAACAAGATGCTCGACCGACGTGGCGAAGAAAACCCGGTGGAGGACGACGAGGCCAAGGAGTCGTACATCCGCCACCTGGTCGACGTGCGCTTCATGGTTCGCAAGCGGGCGAACTTCGAGATGATCGAGGTCGAGTTCGGACGCGCGCTGCAAGCCCCGGAGGAATTCGTTGCCGAGGTGAACGATTTCCTCGGCGGAGGGCTCGACATCGACGCGATGATGGCGGTAGTCGACCCCGAGCTGTACCGCAACCGCAAGCCGGAGCTGGTGCAGTCACAGAACTGACAGCGGCGAAAGGACTCCTCAGTGGTGCTGCGGCTGCCGGCCGCGGTCGCGGATCTGCAGGTTGAGGAACTCGACGAACACCGAAAAGCCCATCGCG
>CBDUAS010000317.1:0-5307 GCA_965365185.1 uncultured bacterium
CCCTCCGGCTGCTGGGACACGTGGTCGATCACCTCACCGCCGCGGGTGCCGACACGGAACCGCCCGCGCTCGACGACCGTATCTACCGGGACAACGGTGAATATGTGACCGTCGAGGCGACGGTTGTTCCGGGGACCATCGAGCCCGGCGCCAGCGCTCGTGCACACGTCTCGTTCGCGCCCAACAAGGCCATCAAGGCTCACTGGAACAACGAAGTCGACGACCTGATCTTCTGGGTGGTGTTGCCCGATGGCTGGCAGCTCGACCGACCGGCCGCCACGGCACCCAATCCGCCCGAGATCGTCAGCCAAGAGACCCGCAAGGTCGAGTTGGAGATCAAAGCGCCGGACGGCGCGGCCGGACGCTACGAGCTAACGGGGTACGCGCTGTACTACGTCTGCGAGGACGTCAACGGGATCTGCCTGTATCGCCGTCAGGACGTGGTGCTGCCCGTTGAAGTTCGCCGCTGACGACGCTCCGCCCACCGGCACTCGCGCCCACGGCGTGCGCTCCGTCCGGGGCCGGTCAGACGGCCGGTACCATGCGCTCGCCGCGGGAGACCCGTCGAGAAGGTTGGGCTAGGGCGGCGAGCCGCGAAGCCCGGACCCGGGGACCGGCGGCAACGGCCGTGCCGGAAACCCCCACACGCCGAACCCCTCATCCCTTTTCTTTCCGGGAAATTACCGGAAAGAATCGGACCCACTATTTCCGGAAAATTACGTGAAGGAATTGGGTAGGCGGTGTTCTTGTGGGTGGGTCTGGCCGGATCATGTCTGCTCGTATGGCTGCTCGGGGGTGGAAACCGAGCAGCGGGATCTGTGCGCCGGCTACGCGACGGTGTCGCAAACCGACGAGGGGGAGCTGCGGCGGCTAAGCGACGATGTTGCAGACCGAATCGAGAACCGCGTCGGGCTCGATGCCTTGGCGGAGGTCGGCCTCACGAAACTTTCCGGTGCGTACCAGGGCTCCCTTCATCCCTACATCCATGGCCGCGCGGACGTCGGAGCGGATGTCGTCGCCGATCATGGCGATGCGCTCCGCAGGAAGGCCGAGGTCGGCGATCACGGCCTGGAATATCGCCGGTTCCGGCTTGCCGAAGATCAGCCCCTCGACGCCGGCGGCGTACTCGAGCGCTGCCACGAAGGGGCCGGCGTCGAGCTGCAGGCCGCCCGGTGCCTTCCAGTAGCGGGAGCGGCCGAGTCCCACCAGCCGCCCGCCCTCATACAGCAGGCGAAAGGCGTGGTTGAGCACGTCGAAGGTCCAGCCCTGGTCGAGGTCGCCAACGACGACGGCGTCGGCGCCCGTCTGGCATTGCTCGACGCCGTGGAAGTCCTCCAGGGCAGCTTCCTGTACCAGGAGGAATGCACTCAGGGTCTCGGCACGAAGGAATTCGCCGGCGGCGCGCGGCGGGCAGAAGATTTGCTCTGGCGTGACCGAAAACCCTGCTTCGATCAGATCCTCCGCCAATCGACGGCGGCTCACGGAAGTCGTGTTCGTGAGCATTCTGTAGGGGATCCCGGTGTCCGCGAGGCGCGCAAGCGTCCGTGCGGCGCCAGGGATCGGCTGGTCGCGATCGACGAGTACGCCGTCGACGTCGAGGACGAAGGCTTCGATTCCCGCCAGGCTGGCAGGCAGCGCGCTCATGTGATCAGCATGCCGCATCCGAACAGCGGTGGCGAGCCGAGTAAGCGCAGCAGAAGGCGTCCCTTTTTCGCCTTCGCGACGAAAATCTGTTAGTTCTTTCCCCGAGGCTCGCTCGGGCGGGCCCGATTGCGAATCCGTGACCCGGGAGTTCATCCATGTTGACGATCTACGTCGTCTCCGATGCGACCGGCGAGACGGCCGAGAGGATGGTGCACTCCGCCCTGGCCCAGTTCACCTCGGGCGAGGTCGTCGTCACCCGCCGGGGTGGCGTCGTCACGGCCGAGCAAGTGCACGACGTGATCCACGAGGCGGCAGGCCATGATTCGCTGATCCTCCACACTCTCGTCTCCCACGACTTGCGAAGGGTGATGCTCGCCGAATCTCGCCGACGCGACGTCGACTCCATGGACTTGATGGGGCCGATGCTCGATCGCTTGGCCGCTCACCTGCGGCTCAGCCCGAAGGAAGAGCCGGGCTTCTTCAGCCAGCTCATGCGGGCACGATCGCGGCAGGTCGAGGCCGTCGAGTTCGCCTTTCGGCACGACGACGGGCTTCGCCCCGAGGGGCTGCGGCAAGCGGAGGTCGTTCTGGTCGGCCCGTCGCGCACGATGAAGACTCCCACCAGCCTCTTCCTCGCCTACCGAGGTTGGTTTGCCGGCAACGTGCCGCTGGTACCCGAAATTCCGTTGAACCAGATCATGCTGTCGTTGTCGGCGGAACGCGTGTTCTGCCTGATGATGAGCCCGTTCCGCTTGCGGCAGCTCCGCCAGGCCCGTTCGATCCACCGGTCGGTCAAAGACCTTTCCTACGCGTCGTCGGAGACCGTTCGGCGGGAGATTCTCCACGCCCGCAGCATCAGCACGGAGCTCGGCTGGCAACAGGTCGACGTGACCGGCAAGTCGGTCGAAGAGGTCGCCCGGGAGATCGTCACGCTCTTGCCAGAAGACGACGAAATACGCCCCGGATTGTGGTGAAGCGACCAAGCCAGGTGCGACGGCGGCGCTGACGCCTCAGGATGCGGCCGCCTGAGCGACGATCTTCTTGCGGCTGGGAATCCCGGCGTGCCGGTCGATGACGTCGCCGTCGCCGCCAACCACAATCGTCGTCGGCAGGCTGCGCACGTCGTAGCCCAGGGCGATCTCTCTTCCTTGCTCGCTCGATACGTCGAGCCGCACCACCTGAGCGCGCCCCTCCAAGTCCTTCTCGATCCCATCGACGATGGGCTTGGCCGCGAGGCACTGCATTCACGTGTTGCGGAAAAACTCCAGCACCACTGGTCGACCCTGGCCGACGATGTCATCGAGCCCGGCACCCGGGCTCAGCGCGGTGGCCTGGTTGCGCAGCAGCAGCCAGAGGACGAGGAGAACGGCCGGCAGCAGAATCGGGATGTCGGTAAATGGGATCGGCGTCTGCAGAATCTCGCTCATGTCCGGGTTTCCTGATCAGAGTCGGTGGCCGCGAAGCGGGTCAGATACAGCATGCCCTGAAATCTAGTGGTCCGCTGCGCCCGGTGAAACCGTCCGCCCGCCGACGGCTCTTTCCTCTCGACGCCCGGCGCGTCTCGGGCGACGACCGGCGGGCCTCGAGCGACGAGCGGCGCGTCTCGGGCGACGACCGGCGGGCCTCGGGCGACGAGCGGCGCAAGAACGGCGAACGAGCGTTGCCGGCTCAGCGCAGGGCCGAAACCGGGTCCACGCGGGTGGCACGCAGTGCCGGCAGGTAGCTGGCGACGGCCGCAACCGTCCCCAGCACGACGAAGATCCCGCCGAAGGTGAGCGGATCGGTGGGGCTGACGCCGACCAGCAGGCCGGCGATGACCCGTGTGACCGCAAATGCACCGGCGAGGCCTGTGGCGAGTCCGGCGGCGGTGAGCTTCATCCCCTGGCGCACGACCATCCGCACCACACTGGCGCGGTCGGCCCCGAGCGCCATGCGGACGCCGATCTCGCGGGTGCGTTGCGCGACCGAATACGACACCAGCCCGTACAGACCCACGCTGGCGAGGATCAGAGCGATGAGGGCGAATGCCGAGAAGATGCGGGTGAAGAGCTTCTGCTCCCAGTCGTCCTCGGCGATGCGGGTCTCCATGGTCGCGACGTCGTAGAGTGGTAAGTTGTCGTCGAGCTGGGCGAGGGTGTCGCGGACGGATCCGACCAACGCGTCCACACCGCCCCGCGCACGCACGGCGACGATCATCGATCGGGCGGGGCTCTGCTCCGTGGGCACGTAAACCCCCGGAAACAGCGGATCGCCGATGCCCGTCTGCATGACGTCACCGACGACGCCGATGACGGTCATGAACTCGGTATCGGGATCCTCCACGCTGCCGAGCTTGACCCGCTTTCCGACGGCGCTCTCTCCGGGCCAGAAGCGCTCCGCCGCCGTGCGCGTTACGAGAAGGACCTTCGGCGTGCCGCTGGCACCGTCCCGGTCGCGAAACGTCCTGCCTTCGGCCACCGGTATGCGCATCGTCTCGATGTAGCCCGGCGTGACCTCGGCGTACGTTACGATCGGCAGGACGCCCGATGCGTCCGGCTGGGATCCCTCGACGCCGATGTAGGTGCCCTGAAAGCTGCCGACGGGCAGCAGCGTCGTGGCCGCTGCGTCGGCAACGCCGGGCAGCCCGCGAACGCCCTCGACCAACTCTTCGAAGAAGCGCCCCTGTATCTCGGGCTCCGTGTACTCGGTTTCGGGCAGCGACACGCGGAACGTCAGCAGGTCCTCGGGATCGAACCCCGGATCGACCGAGCTGACGTTGATGTAGGCGCGCACCATGAGGCTGGCGCCGATGAGCAGGATCATCGCCAGCGCCACTTCGGCGACGACGAGGCCGCCCCGTAACCAGCTTCGACCGCGCCCGCCGGCGGCGCGTGCGCCGGATCGCAACGTGGCCTCGAGATGACCGCGCGATGCCTGCACGGCGGGAACGAAACCGAACAGCAATCCCGTTACCAGCGTCACGACGACGAGGAACCCGTACACGTTGGCGTCGAAGTCCCAGTTCAACCACGTGGCGGCGTCGGGAGGGAAAGCGGCAACAATCACGTTCTTGCCCGTGGCGCCGAGGAGGAGGCCGATCGAGCCGCCAACTCCGGAGAGCACCAGGCTCTCGGTCAGTAGCTGTCGGATCAGCCGGGCCCTTCCGGCGCCGAGGGCCACCCGTACGCCAATCTCCTGTCGCCGACTGCTGGCGCGTGCCAGCGTGAGGTTGGCGACGTTCGCGCAGGCGATCAGCAGGACGAAGCCGACGACGCCCGACAGCACGTAAACCAGAATGCGCTCGTCGCCAATCTCGTCTTCACGGAGGCTCTGCACGAATGTGCCGAACCCTTCATTGCTCTCCGGATACGCATCGGCGAGCCGCGCCGCGATACCCGCCATCTCGACGTTCGCCCGTTCGAGGCCGACGCCCTCGCGCAAGCGAGCGATGCCGTTGAGGTAGTGGTTCGCCCTGTCGGTCTGTGGTGCATCGAGGGCGAGAGGCACCCACAGGTGCGCGTTTTCGGGGAAGTTGAAGTCCGGCGGCATGATGCCGATCAGCGTGTAGGGCTCGCCGTCCAGCGAGATGCTCGTGCCGATGACCTCAGGGTCGGCGCCGAAGCGCCGTGTCCACAGCCCGTGGCTGATCACGACCTCGGCATGAGATCCGAGGCGCTCATCCTC
>CBDUAS010000318.1:0-5302 GCA_965365185.1 uncultured bacterium
CTCTTCGCACAGCACCATGCAGACGTCGAAGACGCCCGAGGCGACCATGTACCAGCCCTGAATGATCGAGAACACCCCGGTGCCGCCGCCGACGTAGCCACGCAGCGTCGGCAAGCCGAGCCCGCCCGCGCCGTCGGTGAGGTACTCCGCATTCATGTGAATGCCGTCGAACGCGTCGGGCGCCGTGCCCAGAACGCAGCAATCGATGTCGCTGCGGCGCAGGCCGGCGGAGTCGAGCGCCATCGAGGCGGCTCCGTACGACAGCTCCTTGGGCGTTTCCAGCGCCCGGCGCATGAACTTGGCGCCGACCGCCGCTACCTTTCTCAATCCCGTTTTCGCCATGGTTACACCGTGGTGCTGAGCACGGCGACACCACCCGTTGAGGTGGGAACACCGCGCCAGGATTGAACGAGACCGCGCTGCACGTCGTCGAGCTGGTGGCGGCCGGCTTCGTAGCGCAGTTGATCGACGACCTCCACGACCCGGTACAAGCCGGCGGCATCGAACAGATGACCCGCGCCGAGGCTGCCGCCGGAGACGTTCACCGGAAGCGAGCCGCCGCGGCTGAACTCGCCCCGGCCCATCAGAGATCCCGCCTCACCCGGCCCGCAGAAGCCGAGTGCCTCGAGGTGTTGCAGCTCTTTGTATGCGAAACGGTCGTCGACCTCGGCGAAGTCGATCGCCTGCGCCGGCGACTCGATGCCCGCCATACCGTAAGCGCGTGCCGCCGCCTGCTCGCAGTAGCCGGCGCGGCCGAAGTCCCGGTCTTCGAGTCCCGGATGATCCGTCGACCAGCTCAAACCCTCGATCCATACGGGGTCCCGGCCCCCGGAGCGGGCGATGTCTGCGCTCGCGAGCACCATGACGATGGCGCCGTCGGCCGCCGACGCCACCTCCGCGCGGCACATCGGAGCGTAGTGCATGGCGGTTGCCAGCACCTCGTCGACGGTGAGAGATGCACCGTACGCGGCGCGCGGATTGTCGAGCGCGTTGAAGCGATTCTGTACGACGACCTCGGCGCACTCCTCACGGGTGGTCCCGGTGTCGTGCAGAAACCGGCGCATTTCCATGCCGGCCAGCGCCTCGGAGGGAAACCGGAGTTGCCGATTCCAAACCGGATCGAGGGCGTAGTCCTCGACCGCTCCGATGTCCGAGATGTTCGACGCCTTGGAGTGACCCTCCAGAACGATGATGTCGAAGGCGCCGGTGGCAATCTGCAGGGCGGCAGCGCCCAGGCCCTGCAGGCTGTCGCCGGCGATGGTGTGGATGGGTTTGAGGACCGCTCCGAGCTGGTCCGGTGTGTACTCGTCGAAGATGCTCACCCCCTCGAAGAAATCCTCGGCCACCGTCACCACGCTGTCGATGTCGGAGGGCTCGATGCCGGCGTCGGTGTAGGCGCGCACCGCCGCGGCACGGATCATTTCCCGGTACGATTTCTCGGGACTGAGGGTGGAGAGACCTTCGACGCCGATGCCGATAATCGCGACCTGTCCGCGCACAAGAAGGCTCCCGTCGGGGTGTCTGAGTACGCCGGTCTACCCCGGCGTTCCGGGGCTTCTCCGGCTCGCGTGTGCAGCATGGCCTGCCGCGTCGAAAGCGGCTCGAAACGGCCATGCTGCGACCCTAGAACGGGCTTCTCGGACGGTCAAGCAAATGCCCGCCACGGGCGTCCGGGCGGATGACGCGGCCCACGCCTGCGTGTAGCATCGCGCCATGGATTACGGATTCTACGCCATTCAGTTCGCCGTCCTGCTGTTCGCCCTCTCGTTCCACGAGATGGCGCACGCCTGGGCGGCCAACAGGCTGGGGGACCCGACCGCTCGTGACCAAGGGCGCCTGACGCTGAACCCCATCGTCCACATCGATCCGATCATGACCATCGTCTTCCCGGCGGTCTTGATCCTGGTCAACTCCCCGGTGATCTTCGGCGCCGCGCGCCCGGTGCCCGTCAATACCGCCAACCTCGCCCACCCCAAGCGGGATCACATGTGGATAGCCGCCGCCGGTCCGATCAGCAACGTGATCCTGGCCGCGATCACCCTGGTCGTCATCAACCTGGTGTGGCAGCCATTGCAGGTGGGCCGTGGCATGGGGGCGGCATGGGCGTCGCCGCTGGAGACGTTCCTGTTGATGAACCTCTACATCAACCTCGTGCTGGCGGCCTTCAACATGATCCCGCTGTACCCGCTGGACGGCTCCTGGGTATTGTCGCGTTTCCTCTCGGGCGGGGCGGCACGGGCCTATGCCCAACTCCGTCCCTACGGGTTCTTGATTCTCATCGTGCTGATGTACACCGGCGTGCTGTGGCAGTTCATCAACCCGGTCATCGGCGTGGCGGGCTATTTCCTGCCTCGATGATCGCGATGCCCGGCGGGCGAACGAGAAGCGGGGCCCGGCGTGGCACCAAGGCGCATGCGGGCCAGTGATCGACGACCGCTATCGCGTTCAAGTGGGCGATTTCGAGGGGCCGCTGGATCTGCTGTTGCATCTCGTGCGCACCCGCGAGGTGGAGATCCGCAGCTTGCCGCTGGCAGAGATTACCGGCGAGTACCTGGAGATGCTGCGATTCATGGAAGACATCGAGCTGGAGCCCGTCAGCGACTTCCTCGAGGTGGCGGCCAGCCTCGTTCGCCTCAAGGCGCAGGCCTTGTTGCCGAGCCCCTCCGTGGCAGGCGACGCCGACGCGCTCGCCGCCGAGGAAGAGGCCCTGCTCGAGCAACTCGTCGAGCATCAGGTCACCCGTATCGCGGCCCGCGACCTGCGCAACCGGGAGGCCGCGGTGGCCGCGGTGTGGTTTCGCGGAGAGCCCGATCCCGCGGGAATCGAGGCCGAGCAGACCGAGGTCGTCGAGGCCGATCTGTTCTCGCTCGTCGCCGCCTTTCGCGATCTGCTCACCGACCTCGATACGCCATCGTTGTTTTCGATCAGCTCCGACCAGTACCCGGTCGCCGAGCGCGTCGAGGTGCTCAGAACGCGCTTGCGCGGCGGCGAGCCGCTTCCCTTCGACCAGCTTTTCGAGCGCGGAGATCCACGCGGTAAGCTGATCGCGACGTTTCTGGCGCTCCTCGAGCTGATCCGCTCCGGAGAGGCGCGTGCCTTCCAGGAATCGTCATTCGGTAAGATCGTCGTCTTTCCCGCGGACGTGCTGGAGCAAACCTCGTGAACTCGGAAACGGACGAAACCAGGGAGCAGGCACACGAGCGCGTCGCGGCCGCCACCGGGCCGGCCGCCGCAAGCGGCGCCGCCGAGGCGGCGCCGGGATCGCCGGCCGAACCCGTCAGCGACGAGCTCGTGTCTTCGCAGGTCGTTCCCGTTCTGGAGGCGCTCCTCTACGCGGCGGACGAACCGGTACCCATCAAGGAGCTCGTCGCCGCGCTCGAGACCGTTGCAGCCGGCGAAGGACGCGAGTGGGCAACCGAAGTTTCGGCGATTCTCGTGGAGCGGGCTTCCATCCTGCTTTCCGACCGGCTTCTGCATGCCGGCAGCGCGTTGCAGCTCATGGACGTGGCCGGCGGCCTGCGACTCGGCACACGGCCGGAGTTCGACCCCTGGATACGCGCTTTGCGCCAGGTCGACAGGCCCTCGCGGCTTTCCGTGGCGGCCCTCGAGACCCTGGCCGTGGTTGCCTACCGCCAGCCCGTCACCCAGGCGGAGATCGCCTCGGTGCGTGGCGTCGATCCATCGGCGTCGCTGCGGACGTTGCGCGACCAGGGCCTGGTGCGGATCACCGGCCGCAAGCGGGCCGTCGGCCGCCCGTTCACCTATGGAACGACGCGGCAGTTCCTGGAGGTCTTCGGGCTTCGCGACCTCGACGAGCTACCGGATCCGGAGGAGTTCGAAGAGTTGCTCGAAGGCTAGGAGGAGCTCCCGCGCAGCGAAAATGTCGCACCACGCACCGCAGAACCGATCCTCGATTGCCGGGAACTCACCGTGACCGCTCAGCGGCTGCAAAAGATCATTGCCGCGGCCGGCATCACCTCGCGCCGCAAGGCGGAAGGACTCATCGTCGACGGGCGCGTTGCGGTGAACGGCATGGTGGTGCGGGAGCTCGGGGTACGTGCCGATCCGCTTGCCGACCTTGTGACGCTCGACGGCAAGCCGCTGACTTCCGAGCCGCTGCGCTACTTCGTCGTCAACAAGCCGGCCGGGGTCCTGAGCGCCGTGTGCGATGACCGGGGCCGGCCCGTGGTCGTGGATCTGCTCCCCAAGAGCGTAGGGGAGCGGCTGTATCCTGCCGGCCGGCTGGACCTGGAGAGCGACGGCCTGGTGCTGCTGACCAACGACGGCGACCTGATGCAGCGGCTGACCCGACCCGGCGGCCCGGCCGTCAAGGTTTACGACGTCGTGGTGGGAGGAAGACCGGCGGAGGCGGATCTCGAGAGATTGCGCCGCGGTGCCGAGCTCGCGGGACGACGCCTGCTGCCGTGCACCATCGAGGTGATCGAACGGATCGAAACCACCGGGGGGAGCGCCGCGCTCAGCCGCGCTGCCGCCCACAGCGGCTTCACCCGTCTTCGGATCTCGCTTCGTGAGGGCAAGAAGAACCAGATTCGCAAGATGTTCGGCGATATCGGTCACCGGGTCGAGCGGCTGACGCGGGTCAGCATCGGACCGCTGGTACTCGCGGGGCTCGGTCCTGGTGAGGCGCGGGAGCTGACCCCGGCAGAGGTGGCGGCGCTGCGCCAACGAGCGTCGGCGAAGGCCGATCGAAAGCGCTCTTCCCGGGCCCGGGCGAAAGACAACACAAAGGCGCGACGATGAGCCGAGGACTGTGCATCGCCATCGATGGCCCCAGCGGCTCGGGCAAATCGACGCTGGGGCGAGAGCTGGCGCGGCGTCTCGGCTTGCCGTACGTCGACACCGGCGCCATGTATCGTGCCGTCGCCCATGCCGTGGCGGCAGCAAAGCTGGAGTCGGTCGCCGAGATCGTCGCGTGCCTTTCGCGCCTCGAGCTGACCATCAACGCGGATCCGGACGACTTCCGCGTCCGCGTTGACGGCGTCGACGTGACCGACCGCCTGCGGCATCCGGACGTGAGCAGGGCCGCCGCCAGGATTGCCAGGCTCGAGGAAGTCCGGCGCTGGCTGGTGCCCCAGCAACAGCGGGCGGCCCGCGACGGTGGCGTGCTGGAAGGACGAGACATCGGCACCGTCGTGCTGCCGGATGCCGACTACAAGTTCTTCATCACCTCGGACGAGTCCACCCGCATGGCGCGGCGGGCGGCGCAGCTCGGAGAGGACCGTGACGATGCCCGCGTGGTGCAGGACGTTCGGGAGCGCGACCGCATCGACCGCGGCCGGCG
>CBDUAS010000319.1:0-5282 GCA_965365185.1 uncultured bacterium
CGGCCGGGACGCACCAGAACGGCGGTTTGCGGAGCGGAATCGGGCTGTCTCTGCCGGTAAGCCGGATAGCTTGCGCCGCTACATGAACTCCAGCTCGGCTCGTTCCTCGAAGGGCGCGCGTCCCACCATGTCGATGGCTTCCCAGGGGCAGTAACGGGCGCAGAGAGTGCAGCCGATACAAGTCTCCTTGTCGATGAGCACGTACTTTTCCGCCGGATTCGCGTCGGCCTGGACGAGGTCGATGCAATCAACCGGACAGAACACGATGCAAGCCTCGCAGCCGGTGCAGTCGTCGCGGCGAACGATGGCGATGTGGCTGGATCTCTTCTTCGGGCGCTTCGCGGCGGATGCCATGGTGCTTTCGGGAGGTGGAGTGCCGGTGGGGGCGTTGAGGATTTCGCGGCGACGCCGACACTTGACGGCTCCGCCATGCTAGAAATTGAAGGTATCAGCTCCCCGACGCCAAGTCCAAATTGGCGCAGCGGAGCATTAGACCTGGGTGGGTGTCGCTGCGTATACTCTTATTTGAAGCCTCCCTTCCCGATCTCCCCGTAAGCGCGACATGATCAAAGCCAGCATCCGTAGGCGAAAAAGGTCCACCAAGCCGCTGCCGGACCCGGACTCTCCCCGCGCGCCGCAGTACGACTCGCTGGCGCCCGAGCTCATGCGGGAGTATCTCGAGGAGGAGACCGACAGGAAAGACCTGAAGGTCGCCGGCGTCTGGGCGCTCGTCTTTCATTTCATCCTCTTCTTCATCGTCATCCCGACGGCGAAGGTGGAGCCGATTCCGTTGCGCAACACGATGGCGACGACGATCGTCAAGCGTTACCAGCCGCCCGCGCCGCCATCGAAGCCGAAAAAGACCCGCAAGAAGTCGAAGAACCCGATCCCCATCCCGGACCCGACTCCCGACGACCCGGAACCGGTCATGGACGAGGAGTCGGACGTCGACTTCGGCGATCCCGATGCCGAATTCGATGTCGGCCTGCCCAACGCGCCGCCGGGGCCGGGCGGGGCACGCGTCGGCGCGCTGACCATGGGGGCCGGCGGGTTGATCGCGCCGGTGCAGGTCAGCCAGGTGTTGCCCGAATACACGCCCTCGGCGACGCGCAACGGCATCCAGGGAGACGTCTACATCGAGGCCGTCGTGATGACGGACGGCACCGTCGCCGATCCCAAGCTGATCCGTGGACTTCCGGATGAAGAGCTCAACCAGCGGGCCCTCGATGCGATCGTCAAGTGGACGTTCAAACCGGGTCTCAAGGACGGTAAGCCGGTGCCGGTGATCGCGCTGTTTACGGTCACGTTCCGCATCCACTAGTCCGACCGAGGCCGATTGGCTCCCCGCCTGCGCACTCTGCTGGTCGGCCTCGTGCTTGTTGCCTACCTGTTGCTGGTGGGCCCAGCGGCCCTCTTGATCTCGTGGGCCACCGCGTCTCCGAGCGTGCTCTTTCGCCTCTCGGTACCGGCGGCCCGCTTCGGTCTTTGGGCCTGCGGGGTGCGTCTGCGCATCTCGGGTACGGAGCTGCTGGACGCCTCTCGCAACTACCTCTTCATGCCCAACCACACCAGCAACGTCGATCCGCCGGTGGTGGTCAGCGCATTGCGCCGTGACGCGCGCATGATGGCGAAAGCTTCGCTCTTTCGCATCCCCATATTCGGTCGCGTGATGGCCGCGGCAGGCTTCGTTCCCGTGGAACGGGATGATCGCCAGGCGGCGATACAGGCCGTCGAGCAGGCGGCGCAACGATTGCAGGCGGGTCTGGATTTCGTCGTCTTTCCCGAGGGTACGCGAAGTCGCGACGGCAAACTGCTACCGCTGAAAAAGGGGCCGTTTTTTCTGGCGCAGATGGGCGGTGTGCCGGTGGTGCCGGTGCGCGTGCAGGGCACGCGCGAGGTGATGCGCAAGGGTGGCCGCGTCATTCATCCGGGTGCCGTCAGCGTCCAGGTCTGCGCGCCCATCGAGGTCAGCGCGTCGAGCTCCGAGCCCGAGGTCGCGCGCCGGGTTCTTCGCCAGCGCGTGCGGGCGGCACTGCGCGGCGACGCCCCGGCGTCGATGGCAGTTTGACAGAGTGTCTCCGCCGCGTTACGCCTGAGGTGTATGGACGACTCCGACAGCTCGAAACGCCCGGCCCGAACGCTCGACCGCGCCGCCATGGAGGAGGCGCTGGCGCAATTCCTGCGAGCTGCCGGCCTGCCCGAGGAGGCGGTCGGCGATGCCCCTGTGAAGGCCTCCGAGGCGTGGGCGGAGCAACTGCTGTCCGGTTACGCCGAAGATCCCTTGCAGGTCATCGGCAAGACCTGGGCGTTCGACACCCGCGAGATGGTTGCCGTCAGCGGCGTTCCGTTCGTCTCCGTATGCGAGCACCATCTGCTACCCTTCTACGGCGAAGCGCACGTTGCCTATCTTCCGGGCGGCCGGCTTACCGGCCTCTCTCGTTTGACCTCGCTCGTCAACTGCCTTGCACGACGACTGCAGATCCAGGAACGGCTCGGGGAGCAGGTGTGCGACGCCCTCATGGAGGGAGTAGGGGCGATGGGTGCAGCGTGCCTGCTGTCCGCCTCGCACGATTGCGTCGGGGCGCGCAAGCTGGAGCACCGAGATGCCCGTGTACAAACCTTGGCTTTCCGCGGTCGTTTCGCGGAGGAGCCCGCCTTGCGTGATGAGTTCATGCGCCTGGTGCTCGGCCCGCAGCGCGGGACCGGCCCGGCGCCCGAAACTGCCGGCCCGGTTGCGGTGAGCGGGCCCGTTCTTGGGGAGAGCTTCGAGGATGAGTGAAAAGCCTTCTGTGAACATGACGCCCGAGACGGACGGATTCGCGGCGCGGTACGACCGCATGGTCGAGAGGTCCGGAAGCTGGGCGCTGTGGGCCGGCGCCGTGATCGTCGCCCTGGTGGTCGTCGTCGGGTTGATTCTCCAGTACGTGGCCTGAACGAGGGATCCGATGTCGGCAGAAAAGCACGAGCTGTCAGCGACCGCCCTTCGCAAGCGCTGTGATCCCGAGCAGTTTTCCTTCGAAACCACCGCCGAGTTGAGCCCGCTCGAGGAGATCATCGGCCAGGAGCGGGCCGTGCGCGCCATTCGCTTCGGCCTCGACATCCAGTCGCCCGGCTACAACGTGTTCGTCGCCGGGTTCTCCGGTACCGGCAAGGGGAGCATCGTAAAGCGGTTTCTCACCAACCTGTCAGCCGACGAGCCGGTGCCGGACGACGTCATTTATGTGTACAACTTCGAGGATCCGGACACGGCGCGCGCCCTGTTTCTCCCGGCCGGCAAGGGGCATCGCCTGCGGGACGCCCTGGCGGAGCTCATCGGCGACCTACAGCTCCAGGTACCCAAGGCGTTCGAGGGCAAGGACTACGAGGAACAGCGTCGCCGCACCGCGGAGAGTCATCAGGAACGCAAGCAGGGGCTCCTGGAAAAGCTCGAAAACGTGGCTCGGGAGCGCGGCTTCGAGCTCAAGAGTACGCCGATGGGCTTCCGCACCGTGCCGATTCGCGACGGCAAGCCGCTAACGCAAGAAGAATACGAGGCCATGGAGGAGGAGGGCCGCTCCGAGCTCGACGAGCAGATGGAAGAGCTCGAAAAGGAGGTCCGGGAGGTCATGGCAGAGGTCAAAGAGGTCGACCAGCAGATGAAGGGCAAGCTGCGCGACCTCAACCAGCAGGTGGCCATGAACGTGCTCGGCACGTTGATGCTGGATCTCAAGCGCACCTACGCCGAGTTTCCACAGGTAAGTGAATACCTGCAGGCGGTACAGAAGGACATCGTCGACAACATCGAGCATTTCCGCGAGAGCGAGGAACAGCCGATGCCGATTCCGGGCCTGCGCATTCCGCGCCAGGAGCCGGACTTCTCGCGCTACCAGGTGAACGTCGTCGTCGACAACTCGCACACCGAGGGTGCGCCGGTGGTGTTCGAATCCAACCCGACGTTCACCAACCTGGTGGGGCGCATCGAGCGGCGTGCCCAGTTCGGCGCCCTGCTCACGGACTTCACCATGACTCGGGCCGGCTCGCTCGCCAAGGCGAACGGCGGTTACCTGGTGCTGAACGTCGAGGACATGCTACGGAACCCGTACGTGTACGAGGCGCTCAAGCGCGCCGTGCGCGACCGCGAGGTGCGTATCGAGGACCTTGCGGAGCGCTACGGGCTGTTCGCCACGCAGACGCTGCGGCCGGAGCCCATCCCGCTCGACGCCAAGGTCATCCTGCTGGGCAACCCGATGTGGTATCAGCTCCTGTTCGCCTACGACGAGGACTTCGCCAAGGTCTTCAAGGTCAAGGCGGACTTCGACTACCAGACCGATCGCGACGAAGACACGGCGCTGCAGCTGGCGACGTTCATTCACCGGTTCGTGGAGGAGGAGGACCTGCCCCACATGGACCGCACCGCCGTCGCGGCGATTCTCGAGCACGCCTCGCGCATGGTCGAGGATCAGGAGAAGATCTCGCTGCGCTTCTCCGAGCTGACCGACCTGATGCGCGAATCGGTGTACTGGGCGCAGAAGGACGAGGCCGAGTTCGTCTCGGGGACGCATGTGGAGACGGCCGTGGAGGAGAAGGAGTTCCGCGCCGGGCTGGTCAAGGAGCGCGTGCAGGAACTCATCCGGCGGGACGTCCTGCTGGTCGATACCCGTGGCGAAGATGTCGGTCAGGTCAACGGCCTGGCGGTTCACATGCTCGGCCACTACGCCTTCGGTCGTCCGTCGCGGATCACCGCCGCCGTGCATCTGGGTCGCGAGGGGGTGATGAACATCGAGCGCCGCGCCGGACTATCCCACAGCACCCACGACAAGGGCGTGCTGATCCTTTCGGGCTTCCTCGGCGAGCGCTTCTCGCAGCAGCGGCCGATGTCGCTGGCGGCCACGTTGACCTTCGAGCAGTCGTACGGCGAGATCGCCGGCGACTCGGCATCCTCGACGGAGCTCTACTGCCTGCTTTCCGCGCTCTCGGAGGTACCCATCAAGCAGGGGATCGCGGTCACCGGGTCGGTCAACCAGAAGGGCGAGGTGCAGGCGATCGGCGGCGTCAACCACAAGATCGAGGGGTTTTACGACATCTGCAAATATCGCGGCCTGACCGGCGATCAGGGGGTCATGATACCGACGGCGAACGTGCAGCACCTCATGCTGCGTCGGGATGTCGTCGAGGCCGTCGAGAGCGGCGACTTTCACGTCTGGGCCGTGAGTCACGTCGACGAGGGCATCGAGATCCTCACCGGCGTGCCCGCCGGGGAGCGTCAGGAAGACGGTACCTGGAGCGGCGGTTCGATCAACGAG
>CBDUAS010000320.1:0-5281 GCA_965365185.1 uncultured bacterium
TCGTCGACCTCTACATCCCGATCCTCGACGGCCTCAGCCTCATCCAGCGCATCCGCGAGAAGCCGGAGACGACGACGATGAAGGTGCTCGCCATCAGCGCCAGCATCGAAGACGCGCGCGTACGCTCGCTCGGCTTCCTGCCGAAACAAGAGCTTCGGGCGCTCTACCACCTGGCCCATATCTTCGTGTTTCCGTCACTGTACGAGGGCTTCGGTCTCCCCCCGCTCGAGGCCATGGCGTGCGGCACGGCGGTGGTTGCCTCGCGCGGCTCTGCGATTCCTGAGGTCGTCGGCCACAGCGGCCTGCTGGTGAACCCCTTTCGAGTGGACTCGATTGCCGAGGCGCTGCGCAGCCTGATGGAAAACGACAGTTACCGGAAGGCCCTCGGCCGGCAAGGTCGAGCGCGTGCCGCGCGTTTCGACTGGAACGACACGGCGCGCCGAGTCCTCGAAGTGTACCGGTCGGTGGCGGCACCGTGAGGGTCGCGCTGGTGCACGATTGGCTCACCGGGATGCGCGGTGGTGAACGCGTGCTCGAGGGCATGCTCGCGTTGTTCCCGGACGCGGAGATCCACACGTTGCTGCACCTCCCGGGCACGGTCAGCGACCAGATCGAGTCGCGTCCGATTCACACCTCGTGGGTACAGAAGCTTCCGCGGGCGGACACACACTACCGTTGGTATCTGCCCTTGTTTCCCTGGGCCATCGAACAGCTCGACCTGACCGGCTACGACTTGGTGATCTCCAGCAGCCATTGCGCCGCCAAGGCGGTGCTGACCGAGCCTGCGACGCCGCACCTGTGCTACTGCCACACGCCGATGCGATATGCATGGGACCAGTTCGACCATTACTTCAGCCGCGAGCGGAACGGCCGCGTCGCCTTTGCCGCCATCCGCGCCGCCATCGGATGGCTGCGGCGATGGGATCGCGCGACCGCCGTGCGCGTCGACGCTTTCGCCGCCAACTCCGGATGGGTAGCGGAGCGTATCGGTCGCTACTACGGGCGGCTGGCCACCGTCGTTCCGCCGCCCGTCGACACCTCCTACTTCGTTCCCGGCGCATCACAGGAGCCTGGCGACTACTACCTCGCCGTCGCGGCGCTGGCGCCGTACAAGCGAACCGACATCGTCATCGAGGCGTTCAACCGCATGCAGCGGCGCCTGGTGGTCGTGGGGACCGGCCCGGACGCGGAGCACCTCGCGTCCCTCGCCGGCGACGACGTCGAGATGCGCGGCTGGGTCGACCAGGAAGAGCTCCGGAAGCTTTATCAGCGGTGTCGCGGGGTCGTTCTCGCCGCCGTCGAGGATGCCGGTATCGTGCCGCTGGAGGCAATGGCCTGCGGCCGGCCGGCGCTGGTGCTGAACCGCGGCGGGGCCGGCGAGGGGTTCCGCGACGGTGTCACCGGAATCCTCATCGAAGATCAGACGCCGGCCGCGATCGCCGATGCCGTTGACAGGGCCGAGGCCACGGCTTTCAATACATCGTTGATTCGAGATTCGGCCCAGCGGTACGCACCGGATCGCTTCTTGGGCCGCTTGGCTTCGTTTGTCGCCACAGCTCTCGAGGAGCTTCAGGCTTCCGCGCCCGGACACGAAGGCGGGAAGATGTCGGAGCAGGCACTTTGATCCAAAGAATGCGGTTCTACCAGACCGTGGCGGTGCTGGTCTCCGACCTGACGATGACCGCCGCCGCCTTCCTTGTCGCGTATTGGCTGCGGTTCGGTTACCGCGTGTGGCCGGTGCGCGAGGGTGACATCCTCGAGTTTCCCGACTACGTCCGCCTGCTGCCCCTGATCCTGCTGCTATGGGCGGCGGTGTTGGCGGCGTTCGGGTTGTACCGCTTGCGGCGGGCGGCCCCCCGGGCCGAGCAGTACGTGCAGGTGATCATTGCCACCACGCTGGCTATGGCATTGTTCGCCGCGGGGGCATTCCTGACCCGGCCGACCGACTTCTCGCGCCTCATGTTCGGCATCTTCTACGCGCTGGACGTGGTCTTCGTTCTCGGCGGCCGGGCCATCATCAACGCGGTGATGGACCGGGTGCGTCGCTCCGGCCGCAACCTGAAACGAATCCTCATCGCTGGAACCGGAGACCTGGCGCACGCGGTCATCGACAAGATGCGGTTGCACAGGGAGTTCGGCTTTCGCATCACGGGTATGCTGGGAGACGAGGCAGACGCAACCTACCGTGGCGTTCCGGTGATCGGGGGGCTCGATACGGCGGTCGCTTCAACGTCGACCAGCTCTACATCGCCCTGCCGCTATCGGCCTACGAGGACATCCTGCGGCTGCTGGACGAGGTCGGCAACGAGATCGTCGAGATCAAGGTGGTTCCCGACCTGCTGCAGCACATCACCCTGCGGGCGGCGGTCGAGGACCTCGACGGCGTTCCCATTGTCAACCTGTCGGCGACTCCGTTGCGCGGTTTGGCCGGCTCGGTCAAGCGCGGCATGGACCTGCTTGCCGCAATGTTCGGCATCGTCTTGTTCGCGCCTCTCTTCCCGCTTATCGCCCTAGCCGTCCGTCTCACCTCGAAGGGACCGATCTTTTACCGACAAGAGCGCATGGGCCTCGATGGCCGCAGCTTCGAGCTGCTCAAGTTCCGCTCGATGGTAATGGATGCAGAGCGCACCACCGGTCCCGTTTGGACCCGAGAAAGCGACCCGCGCATCACGCCGGTCGGCCGGTTCATCCGCAAGTTCAGCCTCGATGAGCTGCCGCAGTTCTTCAACGTGCTTCGTGGCGACATGAGTATGGTGGGACCACGACCCGAGCGACCACACTTCGTGCAAGAGTTCCGCGAGCACATCCCACGCTATATGCTTCGTCACCGGGTGCGCGCGGGAATGACGGGGTGGGCGCAGGTCAACGGCTGGCGCGGCAATTCCTCCCTCGAACGCCGCATTCAGTACGACCTCTACTACATCGAGAACTGGTCTCTGACATTGGACCTGAAGATCCTCTGGATGACGGTTACGAACGGACTCGGGCATGAACACGCGTACTGAAGACCGATGAGCGCGAAACGCACCGTATTGATCACCGGCGGCGCCGGCTTCATCGGCTCGCATCTGGCCGCCCACCTGCTCGATGCCGGCGAACGGGTGATCGTCATGGACAACCTGCTGACCGGCGACATCCGCAACATCAGCAGCTTCGTCGGTGGCGACTTCCTTTTCGTCAAGCACGACGTGACGCAGTACATGGTCGTGGACGAGCCCATCGATTGCGTGCTGCACTTCGCCTCGCCGGCGTCGCCCGCCGACTATCTGCAGCATCCCATCCACACCCTCAAGGTCGGCGCGCTCGGCACACACAAAGCGCTGGGGTTGGCGATGCAGCAGAATGCCCGTTTCCTGCTCGCTTCCACCTCCGAGGTCTACGGCGACCCACAGGTCAACCCACAGCAGGAAAGCTACTGGGGGCACGTCAACCCGATCGGGCCGCGGGGCGTGTACGACGAAGCCAAGCGCTTTGCCGAGGCGATGACGATGGCGTACAACCGATCGCACGGCCTGGCCACCCGCATCGTTCGGATCTTCAACACCTACGGCCCGCGCATGCGGTTGCGTGACGGGCGCGCCATACCCAACTTCATCACCCAGGCGCTCCGCGGCGAACCGATCACGATCTACGGCGACGGCTCGCAGACGCGCTCGTTTACCTTCGTCGATGACCTGGTGCGTGGCATCCTGGCGCTGCTCGATTCGGAGGAGTGCGAGCCGGTCAACCTCGGGAATCCGGAGGAGGTCACCATCCGTACGATGGCGGAGGTCGTGCTGGAGCTCACCGGTAGCGACAGCGCCATCGTCGAGGAACCGCTGCCGATCGACGACCCCAAGGTTCGCTGTCCCGACATCTCCCGGGCGCGGGAGATTCTCGGCTGGCAGCCGACGGTCACCCTGCGCGAGGGGCTGGTGCCGACGATCGAGTGGTTTCGCTCACAGCTCGACGGCGACGACGCCTGAGCGGCGTCTCGGGCATCGCCGTTTTCTCACTCCAAGACCGCGGCGAGCTCCTGCGCGGTGATCGGGATGCCGTGGTCACCGAAGTGGTCGCCCATGACTCCCAACATCGCCGGCAGCGCGCAGTGGATGGTTCCGGCGCGTGTCTTCTTGTCGCGAAACGCCGCGTCCACCAGAGCTTCCCGGTCGCACCCCTGGGGGATATCGGTGGGCAAGCCGGCCCGCGCGCATAGCGCCGCGATGCGGTCGGCGAGGCTGCACACGGTGCCGATCTTCCGATGCGCCAGCCGCGCCTCGATCACCATGCCGATGGCGATCGCCTCGCCGTGACGAAGGCCAAAGCCCTCAACGGCCTCGATGGCGTGGCCAACCGTGTGACCGAAGTTGAGGATCTGGCGGTACCCGGTTTCGGTTTCGTCCGCCGTCACCACCGAGGCCTTCAGATCGCACGAACGCGAGACGATTCGCGCGAGCGATGCTTTCTCGCCGGCCAGAGCGGAGTCCATGAGACCGGCTTCCAGCTCCTGGAACAACACGGCATCCAGGATGACGCCGTACTTGATGACTTCCGCCATACCGGACGCCAGCTCTTCGGCCGGGAGCGAGGCAAGCGCGCCAACGTCGGCGAGAACGCGCCGCGGCTGCAGGAACGCGCCCACGAGGTTCTTGCCCGCGGGGGTATCGACGCCGGTCTTGCCGCCGACGCTGCTGTCCACCATCGCCAGCAGTGTCGTCGGTACCTGCACGTAGGCGATGCCGCGGTACAGCGTGGCAGCGACGAAGCCGGCAACGTCGCCGACCACACCCCCGCCGACCGCCAGCACCCACGAGTCCCGCCCGTGACCGCGTTCGATGAGCTGATCCTGCAGATCCGCGACCGTATTGCGCGTCTTGTGCTCCTCGCCCGCGGCGAAAACGAGACAATCGGCCTCGGCACCGAGACGGCGGAGCGCTTCTGTCAGCGGCTCTCCGTAGAGCGGCGCGACGTTCGAGTCCGTGATCACCGCCCAGCGCGGAGGCTGCCGCCAGCGGACGAGCTCGTCGGCGACGCCGTCCGGTAGGCCAATGTCGATCACCACCTCGTACTCTCGCGGCGGGCCTCCCGGCAGGACGACGTCAACGAACTGCATCGGCCAATCCTCCGAAGTCCAGCCGTTCGACGGCCAGCGCCAGGGTCGTCTCGACGAGTGTCTGGTTTCCGTCGATCGTCGCGATCGGCGCGTCGGCTGCCGCCAGCGCCAAGGGCACCTCCGTGCAGCCCATGATCAGACACTCGGCTCCGCGCTCACCCAGGTGCTGCGCGGCCGCGACCGTGCGCG
>CBDUAS010000321.1:0-5254 GCA_965365185.1 uncultured bacterium
GTACTCCCCGTACGTCGTAGGGAGCCCGAACAAGCGCAACGCAGCAGACGCCGCGTTCTCGCTCCCCGCCGCGCCTAGACCATGCGCTTGATGATGCCGTCCCGCTGCTCGTCGGTGATGGCGACGGGCCGGTGGGCGATGGGTCCACCCTCCTCGAGCACGGGCTCGAGATCGCCGAGCGTCGGGCGCTGTACCTGCAGGAACTTGCCGATGTAGATTTCGTCGCCCCACATCAGGGCCTTCTCACACGCGGTCTTCCAGTCCTCGGGATCGTGGCCCTCGTCCTCGAGCTTGCGGACGCGTGGGCGGAAGAACGCGTAGTCGTTGTCGTGGTTGAACGTCACGCAGGGGCTGAATATGTCGATGAGCGCAAAGCCCCGGTGCTCGATCGCCTCCTGCATCAGGTTTTGCAGATGCTTGGGGTCTCCGGAGAACGCCCGGGCAACGAACGTGGCGCCGGCCATGATCGCCTGGGTGATCGGGTTTAGCGGCTTTTCCAGGTTGCCGAACGGCGTCGACTTGGTCTTCATGCCGATCTCGCTGGTGGGCGAGATCTGCCCGGTGGTCAGCCCGTAAATCTGGTTGTTCATCACCAGGTACGTCAGGTCCACGTTACGGCGGGCGATGTGGGTGAGATGGTTGCCGCCGATGCCGTAGCCGTCCCCGTCGCCGCCGGTGCAAATGACCGTCATCTCGTGGTTGGCCATCTTCACGCCCGTTGCCACCGGGAGCGTGCGACCGTGCAGCGTGTGCATGCCGAAGGCATTGAAAAAGCCGGGGAAGTTCGAGGAGCAGCCGATACCGCTGATGGTGACGATCTCGTGCGGTTTCAAGCCGAGCTCCGCTACCGCTCCCTGGAGGGACTTCAACACGCCGAAGTCGCCGCAGCCCGGGCACCAGTCCGGGTCGACCTTGCCCTTGAAGTCCTTGGAGGTAACCGCCGGCGCCTCAGCCACGTTGGTTTCACTCATTGTCTGCCTCTGTGTCTCGGGATCTCGTTGTCTTGCCGTGTCGTTCAGGTCTCGTCGTCGTTGCCGCTGCCGGCTCAGACCATGATCTCGTGGGTCGGTACGTAGAGGTCGGTCTTGTCGGCCAGTTGTTCCTGCACTCCGGCGACGATGTGATGCGGCATGAAGGGCTCGCCGTCGTACTTGCGGATATGCCCGTCGGCCACGAAGCCGGTCTCGCTGCGCAAGTAGCGGGCGAACTGACCGCTGTGGTTGTTCTCCACGATGATGACGCGCTTCGAGCTCGACAGGATCTCGACGATCTCGTCGCCGTGCAGCGGCACGATCCATTTCACGGGAAGGTGATTGGCGGTGATGCCCAGATCGGCGAGCTGCTCACAGGCCTCGTGAATCACACCCCAGGTCGAGCCCCAGCCCACCAGTGTGACATCGGCGTCGTCCGGACCCTCCAGCTCCGGCGCCGGCACCCGCCCCTCGACGCCCTGGAACTTGCGGGCGCGTTTTTCGACCATGGCTCGGCGCTTGTGCGGGTTGGTGTATTCATCGGAGATGAGGACGCCGTCTTCGTCGTGCTCGTCGGTGGAAACGACGTGGACGTAACCCTCGACGCCGAGGATGGCGCGCGGCGAAACGCCCGAGTCGGTGATCTCATAGCGTTTGTAGCCGCCGCCCTCCCGGGTTGCAGGATCGGCGAGGCCGCCGTCCGCGGCCGGCTTCCCTTCGGTGATGATCTCGCCGCGATCGATCTCGGGTTGCAGGTTCAGCTTCTCGATGGGGACGCTGAACGTGCCTTCGGAGATCAGCAGGTCGGAAATGACGATGGCCGGACACTGCGCGGCGTCGGCCAGGTTGAACACCTCGGGAATGGTGTTGAAGGCGTCCAGGGCGTTCTTCGGCGCGACAATGAAGCGCTGGAAGTCTCCCTGGGAAGCGCCCAACATCTGCCACAGATCGCCCTGCTCGGTCTTGGTCGGCACTCCGGTCGAGGGGCCGGCGCGCATGACGTTGATGTAAACCACCGGGACCTCCATCATGCCGGCCGCGCCGATAGCCTCGGTCATCAGTGCGAATCCGCCTCCCGACGTGGCGCACATGGCCCGGGCACCGGCGTGGGACGCGCCGATGACCATGTTGGCGACGCCGATCTCGTCCTCTACCTGACGCACCATGATGCCCAGCTCGCGGGCGTTGCGCGACATCCAGTGCAGGACCCCCGTCGACGGGCTCATCGGGTACGCGGCATAGAACTTCACGCCGGCCGCCGCACCACCCATGCCGAGGGCGTCGTTGCCGCTCCATACGCCCAGCTCGGTGTCGGTCGTCGGTACCGGGTCCGGAAACGACTCGAAGTTGGCCTTGGCATGATCGTAGGCAGCCCGGGCGGCGTTCACGTTGAGGTCCACGACCTCCTGGCCCTTGCGCTCGAACATGAGCTTCAGCGCGTCGTGGAGCACGTCCCACTCGATGCCCATCAGGGCCGTCGTGACGCCGATGAACGCGGTGTTCTGCATCAGCTTGTTGGGGTTGTCCTCGGTCAGCTCACCGACCGGAACCGGCACCAGCGTGACACCCTCGGGGGCATCGCCGGGCTCGACGTTGTCGCTGTTGTAGATCGCCCGCGCCCCGGGTCCGAGCACCGTAAGGTGGCGGTCCATGGTGTCCTGGTTCAAGCACATGAGCAGGTCGATCTTGTCGCCATGGCACGGCGGCTCGACGTCACTTACGCGCACGGTCAGCAGAATGTGGCCGCCCCGGATGATCGACTGGTAGGCGTTGTAGGCGTGGATGTGCAGGCCGCGGCGCACGAACATGCGGGCGAGGATGTTGCCCGGCGTGGCGATGCCCTGGCCGGCGGCGCCGCCGATGGCGAGCGCGAAATCGAACGTGGCGTCCTTCATGGACAAAGTCTCCCTGAAATATTGATATCCGGCGGAATCGCTACGAAGGCCCGAGTACGCCCTGCGAGGACAGGGCGCCCCTGCGTTGAGTCTACCGTGTCTTGCGGGGTTCGGGCCAGCTAGTGGATTGTAACGATTCCCCGTTACGGTCCACTAACCGAGGTACGTGCCGATCCACGGGCGCCAGGTCGTCGCCGGCAATAGCTGGACAATGGCGTGCGCCGTCGCCTTCTCGTAGGCGCGGTCGAAAGCGCTGCGGTCGTTCCCGTCCCGCTTGTTTTCGCACCAGGCGCCGATGCATCGGACGTGTCGCAGCGGATCGCGCACCTCGACCAGGACCTCGATCGTGCCCTTGTCCTCGAACGAGCCGCCGCGCAACGGCATCACCAGGAGGTTCTCCTGCTGCTGCGCTTCGCGGACGATGGTTGCCGAAAACAAGTCGATTTCCTGCAGGCGCCGGTAGATCTCGTCTTCCGCCCAGAGGTCGATGAGCTCGCGCAACGTGAGCTGCTCGAGGACGCCATCCTCGACTGTTCTTCGGTTTACCTGCATGGCTCGCATTTCCGTGCCCGAAAGGCTCGTTTGCCGATTTCGCGCCATGTTAGTGACGGCCCGATATCGGGTCAAGCAACTACCGTGACCCCATCATGGACGGGTACGCGGCGCAATCGCAAGCACTCAATACCGTCGAGCTGACGCTGCGGGCGCCCGTCCCGGTGGCATGTCCCGGCCGCCGCTAGCCCGACGCGGCCGCGATCAGCTCTGTGGCGGCTCCTCCGGCTCGATCGACTCGTAACCTTCTCCCTCGAAACCGAAGAACTCCTTCGCCCGCTGCTCGATGATGTCGTGACTGCGGGGATCGCCGAGGTTGAGGGCGAGCTCGTTGATGATCTTCACCTGCTCTACCAGCCACTCGTCCCAGGCGTCCTGGCAAATGCTCGCCTGCACCTTGTCCTTGAGCTCGCCACGAAAGGGAATGTGGGCATTGATCGCCGGTCCGTTCTTCTGGTGGCGGATGCAAAAGACTTCTTCAGACATCGTTTCCTCCGGGTGATTCGTCGGTTTCATCGGGTTTCGCGAAGTTTTGATCTCACCGCTTGGCTCACGTGCGGCACGGACCGCTAGAGGTCACGGGTGATGCGCACGCCGGCGCTGGCGCCGATGCGTGTGGCCCCGGCGGCGATCATCGCTGCCGCGTCCTGGCGCGAGCCGATGCCGCCCGAGGCCTTCACTCCCATCTCCTTGCCGACGACACGGCGCATCAGTGCGACGTCATCGGTGGTCGCACCGCCCGGGCCGAAACCGGTCGATGTCTTGACGAACTCGGCGCCGGCGTCGCGGGCGATCTCGCAGGCGATGATCTTCTCCTCGTCGGTGAGCAAGGCGGTTTCGAGGATCACCTTGACGACTGCGTCGCCATTGTGGGCGGCGTCCACGACCTGCTCGATGTCATGCCGCACCCAGTCATAGCGGGCCGACTTGAGCGCCCCGACGTTGATCACCATGTCGACCTCCTGGGCGCCGTCGGCGACGGCACGGGAGGTCTCCGCCCGCTTGGTCTCCGGCATGTTGGCGCCCAACGGAAAGCCGACGACGGTGCAGGTGAGGACTTTGCTGCCGCGCACCATGTCGGCCACCAGCGGCACGTAGTACGGATTGACACAAACGCTGGCGAAACCGTAGTCCACGGCTTCGCGACAGACACGCACGATGTCGGCCTCTGTTGCCTGCGGCTTCAAGACGGTGTGGTCGATGAGGCGGGCGATGGCGTCGCTGGTTGGCGGTGTCGCCACGTCGAGGCCGATACGGTCGGCCCCGGCGGTTGCCACCAGCGCCACACGGTCGGCGCACTTGGTGAGGCAGTCGGTGCGGCACCAGCACGACATCTCGTCGGGGGATTGGCTGCCCATCTCGGCGGCGAGCCGGCTCGACAGGCGGGCCACCAGGGCCTCCTCCTGCGCGTCTAACGGGCGTTCGCCGGCGGCCGGCGCTGCGGTGGTGATCCGGATCCCTAGCTCGCGGGCGCGGTCCTGCGCCGCCGGCGTCACGATGGCGTTCGGCGGCACGTGCAGTCGGTTCCCGGAGGCGGCGTCGATCTCGGCGGCGGTGATCGTCACCCGCCCCCGCGCGGGCACGGTGGGCAACAGCCCGCCGGGGTTGTCGCTCGATAGCTCCCCGGCGACCCGCAACCGGTGCACCGTCTGCTGCACCAGCTCGCGCAGGTCGGATCCGTTCAAGCTGCGATGTTTCGGCGCGGACATGGAGGCAATACTAGATCAAGAAGCGCAAGTATGCCTGTGTCGCTGAGAACGCTTCTCGTCTCCTGGCAACCAGCGGGCAAGAAAAGAAGGCGCGGGAAGCGGCCACCGGCCGAGGCGGGGGCGCGGG
>CBDUAS010000322.1:0-5242 GCA_965365185.1 uncultured bacterium
CCCGGTCGACGAAGAGGGCAAGTTCACCGCCGTCGTTGCCCCCTACGCCGGGCAGATGGTCAAGGACGCAGACAAGCAGATCGTTGTCGACCTCAAGGCGGCGAACCGGATCCTCCGCCACGAAACCTACGAGCACAGCTACCCGTTCTGTTACCGATCCGACACGCCGCTGATCTACAAGACGATCAGCGCCTGGTATGTGCGCGTGGAGGACATCAAGGACAAGCTCGTAGCCCACAACCAGCAGATCGGCTGGGTGCCTTCCCACCTCCGCGACGGCCGTATGGGCAACTGGCTCGAAGGCGCCCGCGACTGGAACATCTCGCGCAATCGGTTCTGGGGCAATCCGCTGCCGATCTGGCGCAACGAGGAGTCCGGAGAGTTGCTGTGCGTGGGCTCACGCGCCGAGCTGGAGGAGCTCTCCGGCCATAAGGTCGACGACCTGCACAAGCACATCGTCGACAACATCGTCATCCCGTCGCCGACAGGACAGGGCGAGCTACGACGCATTCCCGAAGTGCTCGATTGCTGGTTCGAGTCGGGCTCGATGCCCTACGGTCAGGCGCACTACCCCTTCGAGGACAAGGAAGAGTTCGAAGCCGGCTACCCGGCGGACTTCATCGCCGAGGCACTCGATCAAACGCGTGGTTGGTTCTACACGCTGCTGGTGCTGTCGACGGCGCTCTTCGACAAGCCGGCCTACAAGAACGTCATCGTCAATGGCCTGGTGCTCGCCGAAGACGGCCGCAAGATGTCGAAGTCGCTGAAGAACTACCCCGAGCCGGCCGAGTTGCTCGAGCGCCACGGCGCCGATGCGATCCGCATATTCATGCTCGATTCCCCGGCTCTGCGGGCCGAGGAGCTGCGATTCACCGAAGACGGTGTGCGCGAGATGGTGCGCCGCGTGTTGTTGCCGTGGTGGAACAGCGTGTCGTTCCTGATGACCTACGCACACGTGGACGGCTGGGATCCCGAGACCGAGTGGTACGAGGGCGAGCCTACACACGAGCTCGACGTGTGGATCCGCGCCAAGCTCGAGGAGCTCAAGTACCGGGTCGAGCGAGAGATGACCGCCTATCGCCTCTACCGCGTGGTCGATCCGTTGCTCGATTTTCTCGGTGATCTGACGAATTGGTACATCCGTCGCTCGCGGCGCCGCTTCTGGAAGGCGGAGCAATCCGACGACAAACTGTGCGCCTACACGACGCTCTACACGGTGCTGCTGGAGTTTTCGGAGCTCATGGCCCCGTTCATGCCGTTCATGGCCGATCAGGTTTACGAGATGCTGCGCGTCACGCCCGAGACCCGTGCCGTCGACTCGGTGCATCTGCGCGACCTGCCGCCGCGCCGCGAGCTGTCCACCGAGGAATACCAGGTCGAACACCGTATCGACCTGACGCGCACCGTCTGCGAGTTGGGTCGCAGCCTGCGCGAAAAGGCGCGCATCCGCACGCGCCAGCCGCTGTCGGCGGTTCGCGTGGGCACCACGAACCCCGAAGAGCGCGAGTGGTTGAGGTCCGGTGAGGCTGTGATCCTCGACGAGCTCAACATCAAGGCGCTCGAGATCATCGACGACCCCACGAAGCTGGCACGGCCGACGATCAGGCCCAACATGCCGCGCCTCGGGCCGCGGCTCGGCAACGGCGTGAAGTCGCTGGTGACGACGCTGACGACGTTGCCCGAGATCGACGCCGAAACCGTCCGCCAACTCGCCTTCGGTAACAGCGCCGAGGTCGACGGCGTACAGCTCGATCCGGAGGACGTTCACGTGGAGATGCAGCCGTCGCACGAGGGCGAGCTGGTGGCGACCTCGGGCAAGCTGGTGGTCACCATCGACACCCACATCAGCGACGAGCTGCGGCACGAGGGACTGGCGAGAGATCTGGTCAACCGCATCCAGCGCATGCGCAAGGACGCCGACCTCAACGTCGATGATCGCATCGAGGTGGCCGTTCTTTCCGCCAGCGACGACATCCTCGCCGCGGTGCAGCACAATCACGACCTCATCGCGGGTGAGACGCTGGTGCGCGACATGATCCGGGTAGGCTCGCCCATCGACGCCGCGACGCTCGAAAAGTCCGACCAGATCGAGGGCCAACCCGTGACCCTGCAAATCCGCAGGAGCGAGTAGTTTGGGCCGTCTGGCGGCGCTTCCCTTGCTCCTGCTGGCCCTTGTCACGCCGCGTGCGGGGCAGGTCGACGAGGTCCGGGTCGAATACGTCGCCCACGCCGCCTTCGTCCTCGAGTCTCCCGGCGGCGTCCGCATCGCCATCGACCCCTACAACAGCAACAACTGGCTGGGCTACTCGTATCCCGAGGGTTTGGAGGCAGATGCCGTCCTGGTCACTCATCCGCACTTCGATCACGACGCGACCTACTACTTCGGTGACGGCACGCCGGTGTTTCGCCGCCCCGGGGAGTACCGCATCGGGGACGTCGCCCTGCACGGCATCGAGTCCGAGCACAGCGGCAGGGCGCGCTTCCTCGAACGTGGGCAAGCGCCGGTGAACACCGTTTGGGTGCTGCAGACCGCGGGCCTGCGCATCGCGCACCTGGGGGACAGCCGCCTGCCGAACGAGCTCGACCTGGAAGCCTTGGGCACCGTCGACGTCTTGCTGGTCAGCGCCGCTTTTTTTGACGCCGCGAACGCCGAGATGCTGCAGCGGCTGCTGGAGCAGGCCGCGCCACGGGCGCTGGTTCCGATGCACTATCGTCACCACGAGATCAGCGAGCTGCCGCGCGGGATGCGGCCGGTTGCCGACTACCTGCAAGGCCACGAACCCCGGTACGTTGATGGCAACGTGATTTCGTTCACGGTCGAGGGCCTCGCCGCGGGGCCGCAGATCGTGGTCCTCGAGCCGTCGCCACGGGTCCGACCGTGGAGCGAATCGCTGCATGAAGCCTGGGTTCAGGCGACGGAAGGAGCCGGCATGCTGGCCGAGGCGGAGACCGAGTCGGACGCTGCCGAGGCGGAGGAGGCGCTGTGGGGAGCGCTGTCCTACTACGAGGCGGCGATGGATCTGGCGCCGACGGTGCTGCGCTTCGGCCTCGGTGCCGGCGACGCGCTGGCGCGATTGGGTCGCGTAGCGGAAGCAATCGAAACCCTCGACCACGCGTTGGCGCGGGCGCCGCAGGGGGATTGGACGGACAGGATGCGGGTGCATATGCTGCTCGGCGATCTCTACGAGGCGTCCGGACAGCCGGAGATTGCCGGCGAGCACTTTGCCTGGGTGGCTGCTCGGGAACACACGCACGAGATCGAGCTGCGAGAGAGAGCAATCGTGCGCCTCGCGGACCTGCGTCAGGGGAAGGAGCAATGAAGATCTCTCACGTACTTGCGGCCGTAATGCTGTTTGCCGTCATCATGCCGAGCTCGACCATGTCGCAAGAGCAGCGCGTTACCGTGCAGGACGTTCTTTCCGGGGAGCCCATCCCCGCCGACCACCGCATCGCCTACGGCGAGCACCCGATGCAGTTCGGCGACCTGCGCGTCCCCGCCGGCGAAGGCCCCTGGCCGCTGGCGATTCTGTCTACTTGCTGGGCGACACCCGCGATGAGCTCGGGGCCTCGGAGTTTGCGCGGGTCCACGGACTGAAGCTGGACAGCGTGCCGCGCACCCAACTGGCCCAAAACATGCGCCGCTACGGGCGTCGTCACCTGGAACATCGAGTATCGGCCCGTCGGCGTCGAGGGTGGCGGCTGGCCCGGCACGTTTCTCGACGTTGCCCGCGGCGTCGACAAGCTGCGCGATGTCGCCCGCGAGTATGACCTCGGCATGCAGCGCGTGATCAGCGTGGGGCATTCGGCCGGCGGCCATCTGGCGCTGTGGGCGGCGGGACGGCCGCGCGTGCCGGAGTCCAGCGAGCTGTACATCGCCGACCCGTTGCCCATCGGCGGCGTGGTCAGCCTCGCGGGCATTCCCGAGCTGCGCCGTTTTCGGCAGCTCGAGCCGCCGACGTGCGGCGAGGGTGTCGTCGATCGTCTCATGGGCGGGGGGCCCCGCGAGGTACCGGACCGTTATCTCGCCGGCTCGCCGTTCCAGATGTTGCCGCTGAACGTGGCGCAGCGTCACATCACCGGACGCAACGACGACATCGTGCCCTTCCGCCAGGTTTCACCCTACAATTACGAGTCGCAGTCCGCGGGCGATGACTCCGTGCTCACCGTCGTCCCGAACGCCGGCCACTACGAGGTTGTGTGGCCGGGCACGGAGGCTTGGGCGCGGGTCGAGGAAGCGATTCGTGAGTTGCTGGGGATCTGACCGCGCCCTTTGGGTCGTTGCGGTTGCCGCGTTCGCGGGCCTCGCGGCCGGCTGCTTTCCCGCGTCTCCCGGCGACGAGCCTCTCGAGAGCGCGGACGCCGGAAGCGGGGACCGGCCGCCGGCGCAGATTGTCATCGACCCGCGGCGGGTCTTGGTCTCGGACGCCGTCACCGACCTGTCGATCCCCGTTGCCATCGACATCGATGCCGCCGGCAACCTCTGGGTCGTAGATCGTCGCTTGAGTCAGGTCCTGGTGGTCAGCGCGGACGGCAGTGTCCTGCGCACCATCGGGCGCAATGGCGAGGGCCCCGGGGAGTTCCGCGCGCCGCGCGGAATCGGAATCCGGGGCGACCTTGCTTGGGTGCTCGATAATGTCCACGGCGTGCAGGCGTTCGACATGCAGGGGGAGTACGTAAGAAAGTATGCCGCGCCGCGCATCCTCTTCGACTTCGACTTCACCGGCGACGGCGGCATTGTCGCCAGCAATCACCGCGCCTGGATGCGGGGCGGCCTGGCGGTTGCTCTGGCGCCCGACGGCGAGGAGCGTGGGCTCATCGGTGAGCCGCCGTTTCCCGACCTAAAGGATTTCAATTTCGGGATGCTGCGAGAACAGATGCTGCAGGGGATGCTTCCCGACGCGCTGCGCAACGGCTCGCTCCCGGTGGTGGCGCCCGACGGCACCCTGTGGCTGGCTTCGCACACCGAGGAGGTCATACGTCGCTACGGCCCGGACGGCGTTCGACTCCTCGAGGCCGCGATCGATGTGCCCGAGCTCGAACGCATCGAGCGGCGCTTCTACGAGGATTTTCGGGCGGCGCCTTCGAGCGATGTGTTCTTCTATCCGTCGTTGATTGCCGACGGCTTTGCCGCGGCGGACCATCTGCTGCTCCTGTGGGACACCGTGGAGGGCGATCCCGGGCTCGTCACCGTGCACGACGGCAGCGGCGCGATCGTGCAGCGCTGGCTGATTCCGGGCTTGGA
>CBDUAS010000323.1:0-5186 GCA_965365185.1 uncultured bacterium
CTGCTCGCGGGTCGAGACCAGCAGCAGGACGCGGCCGTCCACCGGATCCGCCTCGACATCGGCCGGGACGCGCACCTCGAATCGAACAGGAGCCGCTGCGCCTGCCATGTCGGCCGTGCCGGCCGGGCCCGATGAGCACGCGGCCAGGACGAGTACGAGGACGACGAAGAGCGGCCGCGACAGCACATCGAGTTTCCGCATGGCATCAGGCCCTTTCCTGCGGACGAAGGGGAAAAGCCCCAGCACCCGGTCGAAGAACGCGCATCGAGCCTTGACGGTAGACCGGCACGACGAAACCCACAATTGCACCGGGCGCGGCGGGCGCTCCTACCCCGCCATCGCCTTGTTGAAGGCGGCGCCGATCTGTCCGCTTCTGCAGGCCGTCGAGACCATGAAGCCGGCCGAGTGCCGGGCCTGGACTTCGAGCGCCTCGCCCACGGGCACGCGGCAGGAATGCTCGACACAGTCCGCTATCGCCCTGCGGGCGGCTTCGGTTTCGGCCGGCGCTCCGGCCGGGAACCCGTCCGGCGGCGACGGGGGATTGTCGAGGCCGCCGGTCTCGAAAGCCCGCCTCTCGAGCCCGTGATCGCCGCCCTTGACCAAGCTCCAGGCGGTCTTCAGCGTGTGCTCCAGGTCTCCTGCGTCGTCGACCAGCCAGCCCACCGCGTCGGCGGCACGCACCGGCCGACCGGTCAGCAGCATCTCGAGCAGCCGCGGCCAGTGCTCACGGTCGGCCTTGCGAAACGGCCAGTGGCAGCCCTCCATGCCGGGTACAACCGGCAGCGTCACTTCGGGCATCCCCAGCGAGGCCGACTCCACAGCCAGGAGATAATGGCAGTGGATCAGCAGCTCGAGCATGCCGCCAAGGCAGCGCTTGCCGTCGACCACGCCGACCGAGACCTCGAAGTCGTCGTGCAGTCGCCGCGCCGTACGCGACCAGTCGTCGGCGATGCGGACCCCCTCCCTCTCGCTCTCCAGCGCCGGGAAGAACTCGTTCGTGTCCGCTCCGACCATCTGCGTCGACAGGTGAAAGTCGCCGCTGAGAATGAGGCGGTCGATGCCCTCATCCTTCAGCCAATCGAGGGAGCGGTTGAGCTCCTGATCGACGTCGCCGTTGTAGCTCTCCCGGCTCAGCGTGACCACGCCGACCTCGCCGTCGTGCTCGGCGTTGACATAGAGCTGCCGCCAGTCGGCGTCATCGATGCGATCGAATGCGTCCGGGTACCAGGCGCCGGCGGCGGCCTCGGGGTGCAGCAGGTGATAGGCGCGCACCGTGTTCACCGCCTCTTCGGCGCCGTGGTCACGAATCACCGCCAGGATGCCGCGGCGAAACTGGGCGCAGAGCTCGCCGATGGCGTTGAGACTGGCGAGGTCGGCACGCCTCTCGTGCAGCATCAGGCTGGTCATCTGGAACAGCGGCCCGAGGATCAGCGTCTCGAACTCCCGCTCTCCGTCGACGTCGAGCGTCCAGTCCACCAGCGGCCGAAAGTGGTTGGGTGGGTACCAGCCCTGGCCGGTCTCCTTGTGTTCGGTGAGCGTGGCGGTGGGCGTGAACACGGCGCCATACTCCTCACCCAGGTGGTGTAGGCACGACCAGGTGAGAAAGTTGGCGCCTGCCGCGCCGATGGCATCGTGCGCCCGGAACGGATTCGGGCCGACCAGCTTGCGCGTGTACTTGTCGATCTTCCAGAACGGCATGTTGGTCAACTCGTGGTAGCGCACGCCGGCATGGGTGACGCCGCAAAAAACCACGTCGAGAACGAACGACCAGTCGTCGCTGACGGCGATCGGAATCAACCCCAGGGCCCACAGCAACTGCGTGATCGCGGAGGGCTCGGACTCGACGATCTCCCACACTTTATTGATCTCGTGCGGAAACGCCGGGTGGGCGATGCCCACGCCGAGCTGGGAGCTGGGAAACCCCGAGGTCACCGAACGTATCTCGATATCGGGGAACGCGGCGCGGAAGATCTCGTAGTGGGCTCGCTTGACCTCGAGGATCTCGGGTATGGCCTCCAGCAGAAAGCGCGGCCGCAGGTGCGACAGCTCCGCAGGCAGGCTGGAGCCGTCGTAGTTGAGCTGGACGATGTTCTGCATGATGGCATTGGCGCCGTCACGACCGAAGGCACGCGCCAGGCCGCCGTAGTGCTTGCCGATGCCGTTCGGTGCGCCGGGGAAGTCCAGCGCCACCACCGGCACCCCGAAGGGCTGTAAGCGGGAGCCGAGCTGCATCGTTTTACCGGAACCGACGATGCCCTGGGCGCCGGACACGACCAGCGAGCCGCGTTCGCCCGCCGCACCGAAGACTCGATCGACGAGCTCGCCGGTGTCCGTGGGGAGGTGTCCGCGCTGGAAGATCTCGAGAACCGAGCCCAGCCCGATCGTCTGCAGCGTTGATTGCCTCATCGACTTTGTCATCGTTCGCCGCTTCCTCTAGGAGACGTTGAAGATGGCCGCGATGCCGACGTCACCGGCGGCGCACCCGAAGACGAGGACGTTGCCGCCGCCCAGCGACACGGCTTCCTCCAGTGCCTCGATCAGGATCCGCGTGAGGGTCGGGCCCTGCGGATGCCCCCAGACCAGCGAACAACCGGTCTTGTTGGCCTGTTTCCAGTCGTGCTCGAGCAGCTTGGCGAACACGGCGTCGTTGACGGCGAAGGGGTTGTGGTTCTTCACCACCGCCATGTCCGCCATGCTCATGCCGCTTTGCCGCAGCAGCTTGCGCACCGCGAAGGCCGGCGCCTCGGGCATGAGGCTCGGGTCGGTTCTCACCTCCGTCTTGGCGACGAAGCGGATGTCGACCTCCGGCCGCGGGCTCAGATCGGCGACCCGTTCCTTCCGCGTCACCAGCAGCGTCGCCATGCCGTCGGAGGCGTGGGTCTGCGTGCCCGATGTGACGCAGGTATCGAGCTCACGCATCGCGGCCAGACCGCCGCGCGTCAACGGCCGAACGCCGAGGTCCTCGTCGACCCGGCCGAGCGGCCGCCCCTGCACGTTGAGGATGTCCAACGGTACGAGCACCTTGTCGAGAAACCCCGATCCCTTGGCCTCGAAGTACTGCTGGTGGCGATAGAACGCCAGATCGTCGACCTCCTGGCGTTCGAGCTTGTACTTGCGGGCGGTCTTGCCGGCGGCGGCGATCATCGCCTTGCCGGTGGCAGGATCGAATCCGAAGTTGTCCCACACGTCGCTGATGGCATGCGTTCGCTCGTGCGCCCGGCGCTCGGGAAACACTCCTGCCGGCGAATCGCTCGTGCGATCGAAGGTCAGGGCTCCGACGACGTCGTGGGCTCCGGACTCGACCTCCGCCCCCGCCAGCAGGACCGCCTGCAGCCCTGTGGCACAGGCCTGCTCGACGTGGTAGCCGGGAACTCGCCGCCCCATGCAACTGGCAACCAGGGGCGCGTTCCAGAACTTCCAGTGCCAGGGCACGGTCGAACCGATGACCAGGTACTCGACCTCGCTGCTCGGAACCTTGCGGAGACCGAGGATCCGATTCATCGCCTCGCCGGCGAACTGGCCGATGTTCACCTCCGCCAGGGCGGAGGTCTGCCACGCCGGGAAGAAGCTGGCGCCCCAGGTTCCGTAAGGGATTCTTGCCTCAGAAAGCATTCGCGAATCCTCCTCGCGGTGTCATCTGCGTTTCACGCCGCGCTACCGAGCGCGCGCGAGACCAGCTCGCGCACGGTGGTGCGGATGATCGATCCGTTCTCGTAGAGCTCGACCGGTTCGTTGTCGGCGAGCAAATCCGTACGTTCAGCAAGAAGCTCCCCGCGGCCGACTTGCCCGAGGCACCAGGCCGCCAATCCCCGTGCCTGGGGGTCCTGTGTATCGAGGCTTGCCTGGATGGCGGGGAGAACGAGGTCGAGCTCCGGCACCGCCCGTGATCCGAGCCTGCCGATGCCCCAGAGGATGTCGGGGCGAAAATGATCGAGGTCCTCGTCGGCCATCTCGTTCAGCAGCGACAGCGTGATCGGCAGGTAGGTGGCCGATTCCTCCGGCGTTCGCCGGACGATTTCGGCCATCGCCGCGGGTCCGTGCCAGCAGACACCGCCGGATTCCTCGCTCAACAGCCAGTAGAGGCCGCGGAGCTGTTCGATCACCGCCTCGGGAGCGCTCTGTCCGACGCGGGCGGCGGCCTCTCCCATCGCCTCGACCGCACGCCAGCCGACGAGGGGATCGCGGTCGTACGTCAGCGACCGTAGCAGCACCATGACGCGCCGGTTGTCCGCGGCGAGGTCGGCGATCTCGCCCATCCGGTTCTGCTCGAGCAGCTCGCGCAGGCGCTTCTTCATCGATTCCTGATCCCGGCTGGTCGCCGCCGCATCCGCGTGTACACCACAACGGTCGGACAACACCCAAGGATACCGCTCACCGCGACGTCGCGTTGTCAGTGTCGCCCGTTTGCTCGCGGTGTGCCCCGGATCATCTGCCGACCTCGCGAGCGGAGAGGTAACCCGGGCCTCGCTCCGGGAGCCGGGGAGGAAGAAGCTCCAGACCGCTGGCCGAGAAGGAAAAAACTCCAAACCGCGGAACTTTCTCCTCGCGGCGACCGTCTAGGAAGTAGATCAAGTCTAGAAAATAGACACATCGCGGAGAGAGCATCGTGCCGAAACCGTATCTGGGGGAGTTCGAACAGCTCGTGCTGCTGGCGGTGTTGCAGCGGCACGGGGATGCGCATGCGCCGGCGGTGAGCCGCGAGCTGGCAGCCAACGCCGGCCGCAAGGTCTCTCGCGGAGCGCTGTACGCGACGCTCGACAGGCTCGAGAGCAAGGGGCTGCTGCGCTGGGAAATCGGTGCGGCGACCTCCGAGAGAGGTGGCCACCGCAAGCGCCGTTTCGAGGTCACCGAGGAGGGCATCGAGGTGCTACGCGAGGCGCGTGCCACGCTCGAGGGCATGTGGCGCGGTCTCGACGAAGTTCTCGCGCCGGGCGAGCGATGAGCGCCGCGCCGGGGAAACCCGCGCCAACACGAGGCGGCAATCCGTCGGTACCGGTGACGCCGCCAAGGCTCATGCAGCTCTTCTTGACCGCGACGCTGCCACGCGGCTTCAAGCGCGAGTCCATCCTCGGGGATTTCCGCGAGGACTACGCTCTGTTGCGCCGCCGCTCCCGCTGGCGGGCGCGGATCTGGTACTGGCGCGAGGCGCTCGAGGTCGGCGCCCGGTCGATCGTCGCACGCCTGCG
>CBDUAS010000324.1:0-5183 GCA_965365185.1 uncultured bacterium
GGCTCGCGAATCACGATGAAAGCGCGATTACAGTCTCCGTGGCCAGCCGATCCGTCCATGCCCTCGAGGAGGTTGGTTCGCGATTGCGGCGAAGTTCAGCGTCCTTCCTTGCGGACCATCGACGGCGCGTCGGCGCCCACCGCAGGCAGCACCTTGACCTCGGCGTCGTCGAACCGGACGCGGCTGCGCGCCTCGGCTGCGGTACGCGAGGACGCGGTGTAGAAACCAACATATCCGGCGGCAAAGGTCGCGTCTTCGAGCGACACCAGCTCGACCCCGTTCACCGACGCACTGATCGTCGCGCCCACGGCGCGGACCGACAGGCGGTTGGTGCCGTCGGCGACGATCGCGTCGGATGCGGTCCACGGCTCGGCAAGACCTCGCAGCTCGCGCCAGGCGCCGTCCTGCAGCGCCCAGATGCTCCACTGACCCATGCCGTTGACGGCGAAAACATAGTAGTTGCGCGCGTCGACGCGACGGAACACCAGTCCGTAGCCGCTCTCCACCTGTCCCTCCATCAACCCACCGCTGCTCGAGTATTCGAAGTCGGCGAACTCGCCGCCCTCCGTGGCCACCGCAGAGACCGCTTGGCCGCCGACGCGCAGGTCGATCTCATACTGCCCGTCGATCAGCGAGCGGGCGAGTGATCCGGTGCTGATCTCCCAGCCGTGGGCGTTGTTGTCGAAGCCATCGATCCACCCGGTCATCTTGACCATCGACGGCACGCTCGACTCGGCTTCAGGCACCATCGAGTCGACCTTCGGCGTCATCGAATCGACCTCGGTGCCCGCCGACGTCGCCCCCTCCTCGCTTGCCGTTTGCAGGCTGGAGGTGTTGCCACCGACACTCGTCCACCGACCGCCCCCGCCCATGAGCCACCAGGTGCCCATCACGACGACGAAGACCCCCGCCGCCGGCAATGCCCAGCGTGGCACCGGACGCGCCCGCACCTCTGCGTTCGTTGCGTCGGCGCGCTCGGCGCCGGGCGCCCCCCTTGGTGCGGCGGACACCTGGTTGATCTCGCCTGCGCCCAAGGCGGTGAGCATGTCACCGACCGAAGCGAAGCGCTTTGCGGGGTCTTTCTCCAGCGCGCGGGCGACTGCGGCGGCGACGTGCTCGGGTACGTCCGGAGCTTTCTCGGAGAGTGGCGGCGCGGGCTCGTTGACCAGCTTGTTGATCATCCCCACCAGGTTCTCGGACTGCAGCGGCAGTTCGCCGGCGAGTAGCTGGTACAGAACGACGCCGAGGGAATAGATGTCGGCGCGGTGATCTCCGCGCTCCCCGGAGGCCTGCTCGGGCGACATGTAGGAGGGTGTTCCCGCGGAGGTGCCGTCGACCGTCAGCCGTGTTTGCTCGAGCATCGTAGCGAGCCCGAAGTCGGTCAGCACAGCGCCGCCGTCACGGGTGAGCATGATGTTGGACGGCTTGATGTCGCGATGCACCACGCCTCGGGCGTGGGCGTAACCGAGCGCCGTGCCGACCTCCGTCACAATCGCCAGCGCCTCGTCGAGCGGGAAGCGTGCGACACCGCCGGCGGCAAGCTCCTGGGCACGATCTTCGAGGTCGCGGCCGTCGAGCAGCTCCATGGCGATGTAACATACGCCGTCGTCGACGTCGAAGTCGTAGATCTGCACGATGCCGGCGTGCTTGAGCGCGGCATTGGCGCGCGCCTCGTTGAGAAACCTCTCCCGCAGGCCCTCGCGTTCGGCGAGATGGGGGTGCATCACCTTGAGGGCGACGTCGCGCTCGAGTTGTACGTGCCGCGCGCGGTACACCCGCGCCATGCCTCCAGCGCCGAGCTCCTCTTCGATATTGTAGGAGCCCAGGGTTCTTCCGATCATGCTCATGCCGGAACGTTGCCGGGCTGAACTACCGGTTTTCGATGGGCCCTGCGGATCAGGGCGTCGGACAATCCCGCGTGACCTTCTGCGGCGGGAACGCTGCAACCACGAGGGTTGCGATGGCGACGCCGATCAGGTTCCCGATCACCGGTTCGATCATAGCACCGCTGACCCGGCACGCATCTTGCCCACCATCGTGTCGGTCTCCTGGTCGGGCGAAGAGCCGGCGGCATTGTAGTTGGAAAGTGGGAACTACCTCCAGGGGTCGAACATCTTGACCCCGGTCACGCCGGGCGGCAGTTCTCTCGTCACTTCTTCGTCACTTCGGATTCAACCGTTCAGTGCTCGGTAAGGTCTCCGAGCCGGTCAGTGTCCAAATAGAGACGGTATCGTGTCGACATGTCGTCGTTTCGGCACGAGGGACCTCAACATCTGGCTTCCCGGGGCACCTGGAGGGCCGAGCCCGCAATGGCACGCTGGTTGCTGTCCTAGTGAGAGAACGTCGCGGAGGCGCGGTTCAGGATCGTGCATCCGCGCGGCACGAGAGGAGCAGGGCCATGCGGAGAGCTTTGCCGATGTTGATTGCAGCCTTGGCGCTCACGATCCCCGACCAGGGCTCCGCCGCGGAGCCTGCCGGCCGCGAGGCCGGTGCCACGCGGGCCGTCCTCTCGGGAGGTTCGCCAACCGCGACTGCCGCACAACCACCGGGCCGCGTCAGCGAGGGACGGTGGGATCGCGCCCCGGCGACGGCGGAGCCTCAGCGCGGGCGGGCCGGCAAGGGGCCGAAAGGGCCCAAGAAGCGCCGCGACTACCGTATCTATGTCCCGCGCCACCCGCGGCAGCGGGCCGTCGCGTATCCGCGCCGCACGCCGGTTCGCTACGCGGCGCCGTATTACGACGTGCGAAGGACCTATCTGGGTGGGATCGGCGTCTCGCTGTCGTTCCTCTACTCCGCCGACTGGGGCGACGTGTATGTCGAGTTCGGCGGCCCGGTGCACGAGACGGTCTACGTCATCCCGGCGCCGATCCTGGCGCCTGCGCCGGTGTCCGTGCGCCGATCTCGTTCGATCCGCATCCCGCCCGGCCATCTGCCGCCACCGGGCCTCTGCCGTGTCTGGTACGCCGGTCAGCCCCCGGGGCACCAGCCGCCGCCGACGGACTGCGACAGCGCCTACTGGTACGCGCCGCCGGGCAGCTACATCGTGTACGGCGGCTGACGCCCGCCTCGTAGCAGAGTGCGATCGTCGCCGCTGACGCCGATCCGGTGCGCGCTCTCCTCGGGCGCGTTGCGCTTCTGGAGTCGATTCCGACGGTGTTGGCGCGCGCACTCGAGCCCTTTACCGAGCCCGTCAGGACCTTGGACGCCCTTCACCTTTCCTCCGTGGAGTTCCTACGCGCCCAAGGCGCCGACCTCGCCTTGGCGACCCACGACCCGCGCATGCGGCAGGCGGCGCTGGCCCTCGGAGTCCCGTTGTACGAAGGAGTCGCCTGAGGCGGGCGGCCGCCGTCGTGCGGCTCGGAATCTCTGTTCTGGCGCGCCTGCTTGCCCTCGCTTCCGAGCGGGTTCTAGCCGGCCTCTTGCCAGCGGCCTTTCTGGCACGGCACGGCCAGTAGCACGCGTCGAAAGGCGTGCACCACCCGTATTCCGAACTGGTCGCGGACCTTTACGTGCTTCTCCAAAGACGACGGACTGATGCGATAGATCGCCAGGTGGGCCTTGGCGTTCTTGACGCCGTCGACTCCGCCCGCGTGCCACTTTCGTGAGGGGGCAGCGAAGAACAGCGGATAGTAGACCTTGGCCTCGGCGCGGCCCCACTGGTCGCGAAGCTTGACGGCCTTGTTTACCTGGGTCGACTCGAGCACCTGATAGGCGACGTAGTGGTCGAGTTTCTCCGGAAACTTGGCGCCGCGGCGATACTTCAAAGTCGGCGTCAGGAAGCCGGCCTTGCGACCGAGATACACACGACGCTTGCCGAATTGATCGATGTAGTTGACCGTGCGTAACGGGTCCGGCACCGGGTCGTACACCCGGTACCACGTCAGGTGGGCGTTGGGGTCGAGGATACTCTCCTGATTCTTCTGTACGGGGTTGGCGAAAAGGTGCGTGGAGGTCAACCGGATTCCTTCCGGGTACTCGTCGGGGCCGATTTCGAACTGCGTCTGCACCCGGATGGATTCGGCGACACGCTGACTGACCGCGTCGTAAAACAAAAAATGATCGAGGCCGAGTTCTTCGGAGCCCATCGTGTCCTCCTCTTTTGAAGGATCTCTCCTGTGGTACGACACACGCCGCGCGACGTTCGCGGACTGTGAATAGCTCCAGAGGGCCGTTCGGGAACGAGGGACCCGGGTCGATAGGCATGGGAAAGCAGGACCGGCGGGCAGATGCCAAACGCCCTCGAAACGTTGCGAACCTTCCGAGACCTTCTCCCTGGTCCCCAGACAAGGTCGCTGCTGGGACCCTGTTATACGATATTCAGCGCGTTGTCCAGGTTGAGGCTCAGCCGCGGATCGTGATCCGCCGCTGGCGTGCCGTACAAACCTCGCGGTGCCATCCGACAGCGGTCATATCCGACCACCCTAACGGGCGCCGAGGAGATGCAGCTCCCGATCAGAAGTCGACACGAGCTCCGATCTGGAACTCGCGCGGCTGCAGCGCCGAGGTCGGGATCAGGAACGAGCCCGAGGACGGCCGATCGGAGCCGAACGAGTTGCCGAAGCTCACCGAGTTGGCGACGTTGAAGAGGTCGAACAACACCGTCACGTTGGTGACGCCGATCGGGATGATGTAGCGGAACGATAGGTCGATGCGGCTGATGCCGTCTGTGGTGTAGCCGTTCTCCGTGCCGTCGAACTCGCCGGGTGCGAGGCAGATGTCCGACGTGACGTTGCAGTCGTAGACACCCGCAGGGGCGAGGTCGCGGTTGCCGTTGTCGAGGAACACCGCGGAGGCGATCCCAGAGTCGGCGAAGAACTCGCTCTGCTGGCCCGACGTGTACTGGTAGATACCGCTGAACAGGATCCCGCCGCGGTCGGTCCACGTGGTTCCGGGAATCTCCCAGCTCCACGACGCCGAGGCGATGTGGTCGCGGTGCCACGAGGCGGGGATGTCCTGCGTCTTGGGGTTGTCAAGACCCAAGTCGGGCATCTCACCGATGATGGCCCCGTAGGGGACACCGTTGTTCGTGCCGTCGACCACGTCGAAGTTGTAGCCCGTCTCCGTGCGCACCTGGAAGCGGGTTCCATCGACCTGCGCGGGCTCGATGTTGCCGGCCTGATCGGCGTAGGTGTACGCGAACGTGGCCGAGAATCGACCGATCGGCGAGTCGCCGTAGCGGCGGC
>CBDUAS010000325.1:0-5165 GCA_965365185.1 uncultured bacterium
CCCGCCGCCGGCGCGGGAGCCGGGCGAGGAAGGCGGAGGTGGCCGGGGCGGGTTCGGCGGCGGCCGCGGCCGACAGGGAGCGCTGGTGGAGCCGGGCCGCTATCACGCCACGCTCGGTATCAAGACGGGAGAAGACGACGAGGAGCAGGTAGAACCGGTCGGGCCAACGCAGAGCTTCCGGGTGGTACCGATTCGGTAACCGATCTGGCGCGGTGGGGGCAGTCGTTCATCCCTGTGCCAGCAGCGCAGCGCATCAAAGATCTTTTTTGATGTTGCTCTTCAGGACTTTTCTGCCGCCGTAGCCTAGCCTGGCGATTGATCTTGGCAGGAGATGTCCTCCCGTCAGACGGTCGTGCCGACCGTTCGTGCTGACGAGGAGGCATCTGATGGCCATCAATCGTCGCACCGCCGGTGGTGTTGCCCGTGGTCTCGTGACGCTCGTGGCCGCCCTCGCCGTCGCCTTTCCGACGGCTACTCGCGGGTCGCTAGGCAAAGAACCTCCGTATTTCCCTCCCGGTGGCTGGAAGGGACCCGACGGGCAGCCCTTGCCGTTTGCCACGGATGAGGCCGTTGTCTCGTTCCTCCGCACGGCAAACGTCGTGTCGATGACCGAGATCTCGGACGGCCGGACCCGACCGCAGAAAGCACTTCTGGAACGCGGCGGGGTGAAGGCGCACGCGATCTTCCGGTCGCTGAACCTGCGCCAGGAGCCGGAGATCGATCCCGATACGGGACGCACCTGGATCCAGGAGTTTCGCGACAGCGCCATTTTCGAGGCCGCGGCGTACGAGCTGGCGTTGCTTCTCGACCTGCCTTTCGTGCCCCCGACCGTCCGCCGTGTGGTGGACAACCGCGACGGTACACTGCAGCTCTGGATCGAAAACGCCATGTCCGAGCAGGATCGCATCGACGACAGCATCGCGCCGCCCCACAATGTGTGGTGGCGTGGCGTGTTCGGAGCCCTGCTCGTGTTCGACAATCTCCTCTTCAACGCCGACCGCAACACGAGCAATTTGCTCATCGATCCCGACTGGAACGTCTGGTTCATCGATCACACGCGGGGCTTCCAGGTCGAGCGCAAGCTACGCAACCCGGAGCATGTCGTGTTCTGCGAGCGCCGATTATGGGAACGGCTTCGGGCGCTATCCGACGATGACATCAAGGATGCCGTCGGTGAGTACCTGGACGCACGTGAGCTCATGGCGCTACTCGCAAGGCGCGAGCGCTTGGTCAAGCACATCGAACGCTTGATCGAAGAAAACGGTGAACAAGCCGTAATCTACGACTACTCCTACTATCTCGCCGACTGGTCGGAGCAGCGCGACAAGGGCTAGTTGCGCCCAGCCCGGCTGAATCCGCCCCTGGACTCCGCGTGAGACGTGTCTGTCCTACGAACACGGCGAACCTGGTGATCTCAGCGGCGGCCGGGTTCGTCGCGGTACGATCATGGAGCCGGTCCGGTATCAACCGGGGTTGAGTATCGAGACCGGTGACGGCGAAAAGGATCAGGTCTCAACCACCGGGCCATCGGAGATCTTTCGGGTCATACCGATCGCGCGGCCAGAGGTCGGGCGGAGAACCGATGATGTCGACAACGCGCCGGGAGTTCCTCCGCTGCGCGGCCACGGCCGGCGCCTCGCTGCTTCCCTTCTCCGCAGCCCGGGCGAAAGAGCTCCACTCGGGCGGCGCCGCCAGCGGCGTCAGCGCCTTCTTTCCCTCGGCATGGCCATCGTCCTGGCTGGTCGACGTGGACGGCAACGGCACGGTGAATCCCGACGACCGCCGTGTCATCGAGGGCAGCCTGGGGGCGGTGCGGGGGCTCGGCCTCGAGCCGAACCCCGGATACGACTTCCGCGCCGATCTGCTCGGGCGCGGTCGGGTCAGCGACGCCGATCTGCAGCTCTTCGACCAGCTCGCATCACCCGGGCCGGCGCTGCCGCGGCCGCTGGTGATCTGCTGGCACTACGGCTGGTATCACCCGACGCGACGCATCCAGGAACCGACGACGGCGACGTATCTCGGCGGCGACTACCTTTCCGACGATCCTTCCGTCGAGGAGGGATTCCACGCCTTGAAGCACGAGTTCGGCATCAGCGCCGAGCTGTTGTCGTGGACCAGCGAGCCAGACAGCGCCGGCAGCCACCAGTTGGTCAACTACGAGCGCGGCTACTTTGCCGCGCCCTCGGCGCCCGCGAGGCGTTTCGGCTGGCTGTACGAAACCACCGTGAACCTGCGCTCGACGCAGCCGATGAGCCTGGCCGAATCGACAGGCCGCCCGGCGATGCTCGAGGATCACTTCCGCCGCATGGCCAGACGGATGGTGGATCCGAACCGCGGGGTGATTTCCGACAACGTCTTGCGGATCGACGGCCGACCGGTGGTGTACATGTTCGCCAGCCACCTTCTCGGGACCGACACTGCCTCGTTCGGCGAGGTCGGCGGCGCGCTCGATCGCGCCCGCGCTGCCTTCATCGAACAGGCCGGAGTCGCTCCCTACTGGATCGGCGACGAGGCGTTGTTCGCGGTCGATGCCGGGGTTACCGAGGGGCGCCGCTTCCGAGCGCCGTTCTTCGATGCCATCACCCGCTATCACCACTACGAAGCGACGGTCGTGGAGGGGCTCGGGGCCCAGTTGAGCGAGGTCCGTCTGGCAGGGGCGTATGCGGCGCGGGTGCTCGAGACCGAGCGCCGTACCGCCGAGGCGTTCGCCGGCGTTCGCAACCGATACACGGGAGCACCCGTGCTCGTGCTGCCGTCTTCGGCGGCGGGTTTTGCCAAGGCGGGTCTTCCGACGCTGCGCGCCTCGCGGACGGAGTACGCGGAGTTCTTGCGAGCAATGCTCGAGATCACCGACGATAATTTCCGCCGGGCCGCCGAGTCGGTCACCGGGGCCGCCACCTCACGCGGTCCGGCCTCGCAGCCGGCGCCGCTTTCGGCGCCACCCGTGATCGTGGGTTCGTGGAACGAGGAGTTCGAGGGACACGCCGTATTCCCCGCCCGTAATAACCCGGCGATGGTCCCCGCCGGCCTCGGTGGTTTCGAGTGGCTGATGGCGCTCAAGGAAGTCTTCGGCTGGAATCACGACGCGCTGGCGCCGCGTCGCCGGGGCCCGTTTGCCTGATGCCGGGTCGGACGCCCTGGGTGCCGCTGCGACGGATTTACCGGATGTGGAGTCGTACGTGCCATCTACGGGTCAACGGAACCGAGCGATTACGGCGACCGGCGGCGCTAGCGCTCAGCAGCCCCTGATCCGGCGGGCCGGCCAGGCTGCGGCACCCGCTGGCGCACTTTCTCGACCCAGTTGAGCACGATCTCGATCTCGGTGTGCGGCTTCTCCGGCGGTGCCTTGACCAGGACGAATTCTCCGGTGCCCGCGACGTCGTAGTCACCGCCGCCGGTGGGCAGAAGAAACGCGTCGGTCAACCGGAACAGGGGCCGGGGGATTCCGGGAGAGAAGCCGGGTTCCGTAGGAACCGGCACCTCCATGAGGTCGTCGCCCTGGCGGTAGTAGAGGTGGCTGCCATCGGGCGCCCACCGCGGGTAACGCCCACCGTTCGACGATATCTTCAGCTTTCGCGAAAGGTCCGGCCAGGAGCGGACCCATGTCTCGGCCTTGCCCTCCTCGTCGGAGGTGTACGCGATCCAATTGCCGTCGGGAGAGAACCGCGCCGTGTGCTGGCGACCGTCATCTTCAATCAAGGGACGAGGAGCCTGATTGCCCTCGAGATCGAGGAGCCAGATGTCGCCGCCGCGACCGAAGATCACGCGCGGCTCGTGCGGATGCCAGCTCACCCACTGGGACGAATCTCCGCCGATCAGCAGCTCGGTTTCACCGGTGCCGTCGGCGGGCACGCGAAACGTCTCCCAGGGGCCGTTCTTCGTCGACTTGTAGACGACCCATTGGCCATCCGGCGACCACGAGGGGAGGGCGGCGACGCCGTCGTACGACACCCGGATCGAGGCGCTGACTCCTGTTGCATCGAGGATCCAGATGTCCTGCTCGCCATTCGGTTGCACCAGGGCTGCGGCGACGCGCGAGCCGTCCGGTGACAAGCTCACCTGCGACGCCATGTGCTCCGCAGGCACGGAGTGCGTGATCGCGCCGGTTTCGTCGACCCAGGCGACCTCGGAGCCCGTCTGCCTGCGTGGTTTGGGAACGTACGCGAGATCGCCCGAGCTCGAGACGCTGAACAGGCCGCGCTCGGTCTCGTAGAACGACACCGGCGAACCGGAAACCTCGAGGGCAACCGGATCGAAGGGCTGCGCCTGAAGCTGCCCTGAGCGAACGAACACCAGATAACCCGGTGGCAGATAGCGGCCCCCCGAGGCCCGCTCGAGCAGCAGCGTGGTGTGCCGAGTTGCCCGTGAGACGATGCCGAGCGCATCCATGTCGCGACCGCCACCGGCGTCGCCAGGCCACATCGTGAACAGCACGGCACCGCCACCGGGCAGGAAGGCCGGGTCGAGGTGGGCGTTCTCGCGCCGCTCACGGTCCGGCGTGGTCAAGACCTCCGAAGTTCCGTCCAGGCCGGTGATGCCGAGGCCGGCCCAGGTGGCGCGGTCGTACACGATCGTGTCATCCGGGCCCCAGCTCGCGCCCATGTTCGTGGCCCGGCAAATGGTCTGAGGCGGGCCCTCTCCGACGTGAACTCGACGTAGCCAACCGTCGTAGGCGAGCCACTCCCCGTCCGGTGAAAAGAAGGGAGACCGCGCCCCGTCGGTTCCCGGAACCGGCACGGCGACGGAGTTGTCGGCATCGAGTGGGCGAAGCCAGAGCTGCCACGGGCCTGTACCTTCTCGGGCCACGTAGGCGAGATGGGTTCCCCCCGGCGAGAGTGCCAGGGTGTTGGGTACGGCGCTCCAGCGGCGATGGATCTCGTTGCCGACAAACAGCACCCGCCCGGGAGCGAGCCTTTCGGTGAAGCGTGTCAGGCGCTGCCGTGGGGCCGGTTTGTCAACGCCCGGGCCGAGGAGCAGAACGCCGCACGCGATCGCCGCCGCGACGGACGCGACAACCCACGGTACTGTCCGCTTCGAGAATCGCGAACCGGCGAAGTCGCTGTCGCTTCGCCCAGCCACCAGGTGCGGCAGGGAGGTCCCGTCCTCCCTCGGAGTGGCGCCGTCGGGCGCGGTGGAGCCGGCCTTCGCCGTCCCCTCGGACGTCA
>CBDUAS010000326.1:0-5156 GCA_965365185.1 uncultured bacterium
CCGGCGCTGCACCGCCGGGGGCGGCCGCCTCCGGATCGACACTGCTCGCCCCCGTCCGCTCACCGGAACAGCCGGGGCCCAACAGGAAACAGAAGATCGAAAGAGCCGCAATCAGCTTCGGGCTGGTGTTCGGCATCGAAGTTCCTCCCCACGCCCGGTCGTCGCCGACGGGCAGCGTACCGGGCCGCTGGATCGCGTACGATTGCCAGAGTATACGTTGCCTCGAATGTGTTGCCGCGGAAACGACCTGGCGCCTGGTCGGGTTTGTTCGTGCTCACCAAGGACGCCGGTGAGGGAAATGGACATGACAAGGATCTTCGACCTCGGGCAGATCAACGCGGTGCTTGATGACATCGACCTCGTTTCCTGGATCGAGGAGGGGTTCGCCGCCTATTCACGCGGCGAGGTTGTCGTGCCGCCGGTGGGCGAGATGCTCTTCGAGGACCCACGGGGCGAGGCACACATCAAGTACGGGTTCATCAAGGACGACGACTACTTCGTCATCAAGGTGGCGACCGGTGTCTACGAGAACTACAAGATCGGTTTGCCGACGAACTCGGGTCTCATGCTGCTGTTCAGCCAGAAGACCGGAGTGCTGCACGCGATCCTGCTCGACGAGGGGCATCTGACGGGGGCGCGGACCGCGGCGGCCGGAGCCGTCGTGGCGAAGTACATGGCACCGACGAACGTCGAGCGCATCGGGATCGTCGGGGCGGGTGATCAGGGTCGCCGTCAGCTCCGCATGCTGGAGTCGGTCGTCGATTGCCGCGCCGCCACGGTCTGGGGTGTCAGCCAGGAGGAGCTGGAGGCTTATAGGGCGGACATGGCGCCCCTTGGCTACGACATCACGACGACGCTGGATCCGGGCGAGGTCGCGGCAACGTGCAATCTCATCGTCACCGTTACGCCGGCGCACGAGCCCCTTCTCCAGCGAGCCGACATCAGGCCCGGCACACACATCACTGCCGTCGGGTCGGACACGCCCCAAAAGCAGGAGCTCGACCCGCAGATTCTGACGGACGCCGACATCGTGGTCTCCGACAGCCTGTCGCAGGCCGCCTCTCGTGGCGAGATCTACCAGGCGGTGCGGGCCGGCGCGTTCGTCACGGACAGGGTGATCGAGCTGGGCAACGTAATCGCCGACCCCGAGCTCCGGCGAAGCTCTGACGCGCAGATGACGGTCGCGGATCTTACCGGGGTCGCCGTACAGGACATTCAGATCAGCAAGGCGGTTTACGCGGCCCTTGATGGTTCGTAACTCGGCGCGTGAGGGCCTGGCGTGCAGGGCTTCATCGAGGTTGCCGATCAACTCCGCCGCCAACGATCGGAGGCAGCATGTTCCGCGAAATCCCATTTGCGATGGCCGTCTCGAGTATGTTGCTGGCCGCATCGGCCGGCGGAGGATCTACGCCGGCAGCCCCGACGCAGGCGGATACTCTGGCGACGTCGGATCCGGTGCACCACCTCGACGTCGACGCTCGCGAGCCGATGCTGGTAGAACACCCCGACGGCGCGCTGTTCGTCACCGGCTACGGTCGTGACATCCCGACGACCGAGCAGCCCCCGAGGCTGTGGAAAAGCAACGATCGCGGCGCCACCTGGGAGCGGGTCGACGTCGGATCCGTTGCTGACGGCGCCAAGGGAAACTCCGACGTCGACCTGACCGTCGGCGCCGACGGCACGCTGTACTTCATCACCATGGGCTTCGATCGATCGGTCAGCGAAGGAACGCACGTGGCCGTCGGCGTGAGTCGCGACGTGGGGGAGACCTGGTCGTGGAGCGACTTGACCCGAGAGCGCCGGGTAGACAGGCCCTGGGGCAGGGAAACGCCGGGGGGCGTCCTGCACGTCATCTGGAACGACGGCAACGGCGTGGCCCACGCCGTGAGTCCGGACTCCGGGCAATCGTGGGAAGAGCGGCCGCGCATCCATCCGCGCGGGGGCTCGAGCCATTTGGCGGTCGGGCCGAATGGCGAGCTAGCGGTGCGCATCACACCGATCTCCGCCTCCGGGCAGCAGTTCGACGAGGATGTCGAGCTCATCGCCGTCAGCACCGACGAAGGCGTCAACTGGGCAAAGCACGTCCCTCCGGGGGATCGGGTGTGGACGCCGAATCCGGCGAATCCGATGGCCGTCAATCGCTGGGTCGAGCCCGTCGCCTGGGATGACGACGGCGCCCTGTACTACCTGTGGAGCGAGAATGATGCCCTGCGGCTCGCTCGATCCACGGATCTCGGAGCGACCTGGCGGACGTGGACGATCGTGCGGGACGAGCAAGTGATGTTCTTCCCCTATCTCGTTGCCCGCGGCTCCGGCGAGCTGGCGGCGACCTGGTTTTCGGGAGCGGACGATGCGCTGCTCGTCAACGTCGCCCTGATCGAGGCGGGCTCGGGCCGTGACCTACCGCGCGTCACCAAGGCGGAGCCGTTCCAGCAGGACGCCTGGGTGCTCTCGGGAGGTGCTCGCAGGCGTGACCCCGCCGGAGAGTACGTACCTGTGGCGTTCCTGGCGGACGGGAGCCTGGGTGTGGTCACCCCGATACAGAACGGCTCCGAGGGGCGCGGCGGATTCACGTTCCGGAAGTTTCGGCGACCGTGACCGACGTTGCTTCCAGAGGCGGCTAAGCGTCGGCGTCCGCGCCCTCGACGGTCTCGTCCGCGGCTGGCTCGTCCGCGGCTGGCTCGTCCGCTTCCGGGGGGCCGGCCTCTGCTTGCTGCATCGTCTCCAGCTTGGCTTTGAGCTGGGCAATCTCTGCTTCCCGCGACTGCAGGGTCTCGCGCAGGCGGCGCTCGCGGGCGGCGGTCTTGTCGGTCGCTTGCTCCCATGCCTCGATCGGCGCGACGACCCCGGAATCGAGGCTCGCCAGCAGATGCTCGGTGTCGTCGTAGGTAAAGCTCTCGAGCACGTTGGGAAACTTCCGCCAGTGTTCGAACATGCCGTACTCGCGCTGGGCCGCGAGCAGCACCGGCTGCACCGGGACGGAGGGAAAGTTGGGCACCACGTGGCTGAGCTCCTGCGGGATGCTCTTGGCATCGGTCAGGTCGGCGATGACGAACCGGCACATCCCGGCCAGTAGCTGCACGGTCTCCGTCAGGTCGCGATCGGGGGCGGGGGGGAAGTCGAACAGGATCGGCACCATGTCGTGACGCTCCCGCAAGGCCTGGTGGACGGCGTCGAGGACGGGCTTGCGCTCCTCCGTGAAGCGCCCCAGGATCAAAACCGCCTTGGAGGTGATGGTTCCCAGAACGCTGCGGATCTTGTCGTTCTCCAGCAGCAGGTAAACGAACTGGGCCACCTCCAGGTCGTCGACGGTTATCTGGGGCGTAAACGCCGGCGTGATCACCAGGCCGCGCTGGACCGTGGTGTCGTCGTGGGCAACGTCCCAGGCCGAGATGCCGTAGATGTTGGCCCCGGTGAGATCGGCGCCGTGCAGCCGCGTTTCCACCAGCGTGGCTTTCGAAAGCTGGGCGCTCCGCAGGTCAGCGCCGGTGAAGTCGGCGCTGCTGAGGTCGGCCTCGTTCAGGAACGCCCCGCCGAGCCGCGCGCCGCGGAAGTTGACGCCGTTGAGGCGCGCGGTGCTGAGGTCGGCCGCCTCCAGATCCGCGCCGCTGAGGTTGGCGCGAAACACGGTGGCAAGCCGTAACATGGCCCGCGGCATGACCGCTCCGGAGAGGCCGACGTCCTCCAGATGAGCCTTGTTGAGGTTGGCCCCCGTGAGGTTGGCTCCCGACATTCGAGCCTTCGGCATGAACGCGCCGGCGAGCGTGGCGCCGCGCAGCACGGCCCCGTCCAGGTTGGCGTCCATGAAGTTGGCCTCGCGGGCTTCGACCTTGGTCAGATCGGCGCCGCGAAGGTCGGCGTCAGCAAGCCAGGCATGGGCGATATCGGCGCCGCTCAGATTTGCCTGCCGGAGGTCGATGCCCGTCAGGTGAGTATCGGCGAGGTCCGCTCCGGAGAGGTCGACCTTGACGCCGGGATTGCCCCGGCGCCACGCGTTCCAGGCTTCGACGCCCTGGTCGGTGAGAATGGCCAAATGCTCGGGGTCGGGCATGAGCAAATCCGATTCGTGGTCGTGGGTGGTCCGTTGCCATCGCTGAGGTGCGTGCCGATACTAGTCACGAACGCCCTGTGGCTGAAAGACCGGCGGGCATCTCCCGAATTTGCCTACCGCCTCGTGTAGGTTCCACCCATTTCTTCCTGCAAACCGTCGGGAGTCTGGCGCATGAGCGTCCAGACGAAATGGGCGTCATCGGTGAATTCCCAGGTTTCGACGTAGACCGTCTCCGTTCCCGTCGGTCCGTAGGCGCGAAGGTCACTGATCATTCTGTTGTCTTCGAACCGGGTCGTGTAGTCGAAGAAAGCCACCGGCATGTCGACGGCGGTAAAGACCCCCTTGATCTGGTTCTCTCCGGGATGCCAGAACCAGATACCCTCGGCAACGAGCATTGGCTCACCATCGACGACGAAGTAGCTTCGAGCTTTGACGGAGCGCCGCCCGACACCCCACTCGAGCTCCTGGTAGCTCCCATCGAGGTGCCATTGACCGCCGACGAGTCGATCGAACGGCGCCAACCGATCGGATGCCGACTGCTGGGCAGCGGCTTCCTGCGGAATCAGGGGCGGCGCCAAGAGCAACGTTGCCGCGACCGTCGCTGCGACAATTCGCGGGCACTTGTTCACCCGAGTCTTTCTCATCCTTCCTCCCTTCAGCTCGTTTGTCGAGAGCGTCAACCGGCCGCTCGCGGGGACATCGCGGTAGTGTAGTTGTCCGGTCAATCGTTCCGTTCGGCAGATCGTTCGGTTCAGTTGTCCGGCGAGCTCCATATGTCGCCCACCGTGAAGCCGTTCGGGAAGGGATCTCGCGGATCGACGACGTACTGGGCAAAGCCGGTGATCCAGGCGGCGCCCGACAGCGTCGGGACGACCGCCCGGTACTCGCCCACCGTCGTTTCTCGTACCAGCCGGCCGGTGAACACCGTGCCCAGGATTCCCTCGTGGCGGAAGTCCTGGCCGACGGCAAGCTCACCCTTGGCATGCAGGACGGCCATCTTGGCACACGTTCCCGTGCCGCAGGGGGATCGATCGAGCACGCCCTTCCATGTCGACGGCCGGTTCCAGTCGAGCCTGCCGGTGGAGCCGACCACCGTGTTGCGGCG
>CBDUAS010000327.1:0-5136 GCA_965365185.1 uncultured bacterium
GTCGCGGTGGGAAGCTTGCTAGATACCGCCACCGCCGCGGCCGCCGCCTCTCGGTTTGGCCTTGGCTTTGGCGCCGCCCGAGGAGCCGGAGCGGGTGAATCCGCTCTTGCTCACCCCGCTGCTGCCGCCCGAAGAGCCCACTCCGCCTTTGCCACCCGCGCCGGAGAACGAGCCGACGTTGTCCCCCCGGATGCGGCCGTCGCGGCTCAGCGCCCGCCGCACGGCGCCGGCGACGCCGCCACCGGAGGTGGACAGCGGCTCAGGGCGCGGGGAAACCGTGGCGTAACCGCGGTTCTTGAGCACCTTGCCCCCGTACAGGCTGCCGCTCGGCGGCACCCGGGGGCGGATGATTCCGCCGCCACCGCCCGGACCGTAGTAGGGCGGGCGGTAATAGCCGTAGTAGGGGGAGAAGAACCAGGCGTCACAGCCCGGCCCGTAGGGTCCCCAGAACGGGCTGTAGTACCGGCCCCAGCAGGACGGGTAGTAGCCGAGGAAGCCGCTGAAGCCGACATAGGTCGAGCCGCCGCTGCCGCCGCCGCCCGAGCGGCCGCTGTCGACGACGAAGCGCTCGGGAAACGAGATCGCCACCATCAGGTCGATCACCCGCTCGTCGACGCCGCCGTCGGCCAGGCGGATGAGCGCTTCGCGGTCGAGGGCGAACAGTGAGTTGGACTCGAGAATGGCCGCCTCGACGATTTCCAGCGGGAAAACCTCCGAGGCCTCCAGCACGTCGTCGACGTCGAGCGGCCCGGCCGCCGCGGCACGCGCCGTCGCCGCCCTCACGGCGAGGGCCGGGGCCAGCGTCGCCTGGTCGAGAGCGGCAGTGGCCGCGTCATCGAGACGCACGTACTGGCGCACCACGAGCTCGCGGTGCTCGCCGCCGTCGAACGATACGGACTGCAGCTCGACCCAGCGGTCGCCCTCCGTCAGCATGCTCAGCCCGGCCAAAGAGCGATCGGCCTCGGCAGCGCACGTTGCCTTGACGAAGCTATGCAGTCGCCGGCCGTCGGCCGACCACGACGCGGTTTGCTCGCCGCTGCAGTCGTCCTCGGGCAGCGCTCGGGGGGTACCATCCGCGACGACGGTGTTCTGGGCGATCACCTCGTCGTCGAGCTGGGTGGTCAGGTTGACGCCCAGGCCGTCGAGCCGCGGCGCGACGCAAACGACCCGCCGGCCAGTGCTTTCGACCTGCCGGTTGTCGACGGCGTCACCGGTGAGCTCCCAACAGCCGAGCCACGGGAGCCAACGTGGATCGAGCACGTCGCCCTGAATCTGGTTGGAGGCCGCCGGGACGATGCCGTCCGACTGCGCCGCCGCCGGCAACGCGACGACAAACAGCAGGGCCAGCACCGGGGTCATGCTGAGGAATCTCTTGGCGCGGCACATGGGTCTATCTCCCTCGCTCATCAGAATCGGAACGACGCCCCGACCGTACCGCGAAAACCGGCCAGGTCGATAGGCTCGAAGCCGACAAAGGCGGGCGCCATCTGCCCCTCGGCCCAGCTATACCGCGCCTCGAAGTTCAGCGCGAAGCGGGGCGAGAAGGAAACGTCGACGCCGCCGAAAACGTGGACCAGGGGCTCCCACCCCTCGGTCAGGAAGTAGTCGGTGAAGATGGTGAAGTCGTTGAAGTCGACGAAGTCGCCGAACTGCTCGTAGCGCCACCACTGGATCCCGCCTCCGCCGCCGACGTAGGGAACGGCGGTGCTGGGGATCCAGGCGTAGCTGCCGACGGCCCGACCGCGCTCGATGAGGTTGACCCGGACGCTGCCGGTCAGCGGCGCCTGGCGCAGCCGCGTTTGCTGCGTGATCGGGGCGCCGAACTCGTCGACGAAATCGCGAAACTCGGATACCGGTGAGCTGCTGGTGTATTCGAAGCCGAACACCAGGTCGACGCGGTCGTTGAGCGACCAGCCGAAATCCATGCCGAACAACCCGGACTTGAAGCTTCCGGGATCGAGGGTTAGCTGTTCCTGATTGAAGGTGAAGATATCGCTGTCCTCGCGGGGCACGTACAAACCGGCCTTGATGAGGAAGAACCCGCGCGGCGTACCGAAGGCGAAGCCGCCTCCGGGGCCTTGTCCCTGCCCCTGGGGTTCGGGTTCGTCGGATGGCGCGGGCAGCGCCGCCGCCGGCTGCGGCGACAGCATGGCGAGCAGCATCGCCGCAACGGTCGCGAAGGTCGCCAGACGGTGGTGCGGGGTAGAAAACGCTCGAATCACTCGGCGAGAGAGCTTCCGGCGACGCATACCCACCTCCAGATTGCTGTAGGCCGTTTCCGCGACCGTTGTTCGGGAGCGTACTTCGAAACCACTCAAAGACAGAGCAAGGGCCGTGCCAAGCGAGGGGAACGTCGCGGATTGCCCGAAAGCGGCGCCCTGAGCGGGTTTGCGCATCAGTCTGCGCGCCTGCGTACAGCTTGTGTTCGCCCGCCGACGCCATTGCATGACCGCATGCGGACACTCCGCGCGGGATCGTCCCTATGGCGTCAACGGATTCCGGTCGATGGGCGCGGGAGAGCGCGGGATGGGCCGGATCGACCGAATCGGCCCATTCTCGGCGAATCAAGGCTTGGCAGAGGGCTCAGCAGAGGGCTCAGGAGATCCCCATGGCGGCCTCCCAACAGCCGGGCGTTGCCGTCGCCCGGGCAGGCCCGCGGTCCCGGAGCTGAGTCGGCCCCTGTCGGCCTCGCCCGGAATCCCGTCCTGCCATCGATCCACCTCGGTGGCGCGCGTCGCGCCGGTGCGGCGGCACCACCGTCGTCCCGCGCGCTGCACACCACGTTTCGCGCCCTCGCGGAGGGGTCCGGGTCGGCGCGCGGCGTTGCACCGCGATCCGCCCCGGCCGTCCGTGCTCGGGCGCGACGCAGGGTGAACCGTTTTGACGCCCGGAGCCTGCCCGTTGCCGTTCAGCCCCAGGGGTCTCCTGAGCCCGGCACCTGTCTACCTGTCGTTCTCAGCCGTGTCAACCGAAGGGCCTCATATTCCCTGCAAACCCAATGACGACAAGGCTTTGCGCCGACGGCAATTTGACGGCACGGACGGCTGCGGCTAGACTGTACCCTGGACCAACGCAGCTTTTCCTGAAAAGAAGGAACGTCCGGGGGAGACTTGCGCTTCAAGCCAGGCGACAAAGTCGTATATCCGAACCATGGTGTAGGTGAGGTGGAGGAGATCCGCTCGCGCAAGCTCGCGGGTTCGGAACAGGATTTCTACCACCTGCGCATCTATGCCAACGAGACCACCGTGATGGTGCCGGTCGGCAACTCCCGCACGGTGGGCCTGCGAAAGCTCTTCGCCAAGAAGAAGGTCTCCGAGCTGTTCGACCATCTACGAAGCGGCGACATCGACAGCTATTCCAACTGGAAGGGTCGTTACAAGGAAAACGCCGAGAAGATGCGGTCGGGGCACCTGTTCGACATGGCGGACGTGCTCAAGAACCTGGAGCATCTCTCCAAGCGCAAAGCGCTCTCGTATCGCGAGAAGCAGATGTACGAGAAGGCCAAGTACCTGATCGTTTCGGAAATCGCGATCGTCGAGCGCCAGAGCGAGGATAAGGTCGAGGAGCGCATCGACGAGGCCCTCGCGAAGGCCATCGCCCTGAAGAAGAAGCGGAAGAAGCCCGCGTGAGCGAGCCGACCTCCGGGCGCTGGAAGGTATCCCTTCTCACCAAGATCTTCTTGGGGATGGTGCTCGGCATCATTGCCGGGCTGCTGATCGGCGATCGCGTTCTCACCATCGGGGGCTACACCTTCGGCCTGGCGGACATTCGCTTCATCGGCGATCTGTTCCTACGCCTCATCCGCATGGTCGTGGTGCCGTTGGTGTTTGCCTCGCTGCTGGTCGGCACCGCCTCTCTGGGAGACCCCAAGAAGCTCGGCCGCATCGGCATGAAGACCATCAGCTTCTACCTGGTGACCACGGCACTGGCCATCACGCTCGGTCTGCTGATTGCCAACACCGTCAAACCCGGATCCGGTCTTCCCGCCGAGACCCAGGAGGAGCTCCTGGCCGCGTATGCGGCGGAGGCCGAGGGAGCGCAGGCGTCCATGCTCGAGCGCCCGGGCACGCTGGAGACGCTGCTCAACGTCGTGCCCACGAACCCGGCGGAGTCGCTGGCCCAGGGCGACATGTTGCAGATCATCTTCTTCGCCATGTTCTTCGGCGTGGCGCTGACGCTGGTCAAGGACCGGGCGCGGTCCGAGCAGATCGTCGGGTTCTTCCAGGGCGTCACCGACGCCATGATCGTTCTGGTGCACGTCATCATGGAGCTGGCCCCCTACGGCGTGTTCGCGCTCATTGCAGCGGTCATTGCCGTATACGGCGTGCAGGTACTGTTGTCGCTGCTGATCTACTCGATCTGTGTGCTCGTCGGCCTGTTCCTGCACATGACGCTCGTCTACGGTTCCGCGGTCTTCGTGCTCGGCGGCATGTCGCCGCTCTTCTTCTTCCGCGGCATCCGCAAGGCCCAGGCGATCGCCTTTGCCACCTCCACGAGCAGCGGCACGTTGCCGGTGACCATGGAGTGTGCCGAGGAGAACCTCGGCGTTTCGGAGGAGATTGCTTCGTTCGTGCTGCCGCTCGGCTCCACGGTCAACATGGACGGGACAGCGCTTTATCAGGGCGTGGCCACGGTGTTCATCGCTCAGGTGTACGGCATGGATCTGACGCTCGGCGGCCAGCTCACCATCGTGCTGATGGCGACCTTGGCGTCGATCGGCGCCGCCGGTGTTCCGGGCGTCGGTATCATCACGCTGGCGATGGTCCTCGACACGCTGGGGATCCCGCTGGAGGGCATCGCGCTGATCCTGGGCGTCGATCGCTTTCTCGACATGGCGCGCACGACCATCAACATCACCGGCGACTCGGCGGTCTCCGTGGTCGTGGCGCGCAGCGAAGGCCTTTTGAACCCGCCCGATGCGGACGCGACGGTTGCCCCCTGAGCGGTCTGCCGCCCTCGTCACGGCACTTTGACTACCCCGCGGGGCTCACCTACCATTAGAGCATTATCGGCCCCCAACCGCGTCGTTCACCGCGCAACGGCGTTGCGGCCTATTTGTGGGGTCTTTCCCTTCACGGCGGTGTAGCTCAGTGGGCAGAGCAGGCGGCTCATATCCGCCGAGTCGGGGGTTCAAGT
>CBDUAS010000328.1:0-5122 GCA_965365185.1 uncultured bacterium
AAGGCCGCGAGCTCCCGCGCCACCACCTCACGCACCGTTCCCAGCTCCTGGGCAACGTCGTGCTGCGTACCACCGAGTGTGAAGTTGCGTGACGTCGAATGCGCCGACCTCGCCAGCAAGAAGGCGGCGAGACGGGCGCGCACCGGTCGCGTGGCCAGCGACTCGAGGCTCGAGGCGAGCGTGCGGACCCGGCCGGAAAGAACCTGAAGAAGCGCGTCGCCCAGGGCCGGGTCCGCCGCCATCGCCGCGCGAACCGCAGAAACCCGCACGACGAGGCACCGCGTCGGCAGGTGAGCCCTGGCGGTGGCCGGATACCCGCCCTCGACGAACAACGGCACCTCACCGAGCGTGGCGCCGCTCCCCACCGTGTGAACCACGTACTCACGACCGCCGTGCGAGCGGAAGATGCGGACTTGCCCGGACAGGACCACGAAAAGCCCGCGGGGCTCGTCGCCCGCCATCCACAGGGTCTGACCGGCATCGAAGTCGCGCACGCTAGCCCCGCGGGCGAGCTCACGTCGCGCCGGCTCGCTCAATCCGGCGAACAGCGCTGTCTGATCGATGTGCTCGCGTACCCTCATGCTCGTGTGACTTTTGTCGCAGACGAGGCCTGCTGTTGCGGTTTAACGTCGGCAGGATCGATACAAACGTAACCCAACCAAGGAGATCGCAATGAGAAATGAGAGGCCGCCCGCTATCACCATGATGCCGTTCACCGCCGCCATGCTCGTGGTCGTCATGGTCGGAGTCGTCTCGACAGCAAGCGCCCAGCACCAGCACTCACCGTACGCGCACGAGCAGAGCGCCGAGGTCCCCTCGCTGACACCCGAAGAGCTGCAACAGCTCCGTGACGGAGAGGGTATGGGCCTAGCCAAGCCCGCGGAATTGAACCATTTTCCCGGTCCCAAGCACGTCCTCGAGCTCGCCGGCGAGCTCGGTTTGAGCATCGAGCAGATCGTCCGAACGGAGGCGATCTTCGCCGACATGCAGGCGCAGGCACGAGAGCTCGGCGGCCGCATCATCGAGGCCGAACGGCACCTCAACATGAGGTTCTCCAATGCGCACATCGACGAGGCGGCGCTGCGCGAGGCAACCGGCGCGATCGCCGCTCTGTACGGTCAGCTTCGCTTCACGCACCTGCGCGCGCACCTGTCGGTCACAGAGCTGCTCACCGCGGAGCAGATCGCGGCGTACGATCGATTGCGCGGATACGTGGGCTGACGGAGCTGTCAGGATCCCGGCGGCACCCTGCGCACCAGCAGCCCGGTCGTCGACACACGCACCTCGAAACGGCCTCGATCTTCGGTAGGCATGAACGTCGCCGAGCCGTATTCGGCGTCGACCAATGGGGCGAGCAGGGGGTAGGCGCGGCGCAGCTCGAACAGGTCCAACGGCTTCGCCGCGCTCAGCGGATACAGCGTGCGCGGCTGGGCCTGCTCGTCCTGCAGCGACGTGTAGCGACCGGAAATGCGGTCGAGCTCGTAGGCGGTGTGCAGGCCGAGGATCGTGGCGGGCGATTTCCACTTGAGGATGCGCGCGTCGACGTAGAACTCGTCGCCCGCCAGCGGGTAGGTCTCTTCGCCGCCGTTCGGAAACTCGACCCGCGCGTCGAACCGCTGCGGGCCTGTCTGGATCGTCGTTATCCGGAGTACGACCTCTTCGCGGGTCAGCGCGCGATATCCCCAGGTCGAGACACTCAGGACGGCGAACAACAGCGCCGTCGTCAGCATCAGCAGGCAAAGAGTGCCGTGCGCCGCCATTCTCCGCAGCCGCTTGCGCGGCCTGCGGTGGGCCCGCGCCGCCCGCCAGAGGAAGACCAGGGCAAGCAGAGCGAAGATCAGGGCAAGGGCAGTCAACGGGTCGGACATGTTCGCTCAATCGGCGTACGGCCACAGAGATTGTAGTGACCGCCCGCTCCGTGCGGCAATGCACGCTGCCAGCAAGCTGTCGATCCCTCGAGCTGCCGCGGATCTGTCTAGCGGCGTCCTCCTGACCAGGGCGTCATGACCTTCGGGTAGTTCTCCAGCAGCGTGTTCAGCTCGGCGATCGTCGTGCTGATGATCTCGTTCAGCTCCTGGATGCGCTCCTGCGTCTCCACATCGAGCTCCTCCAACGCCATCATTGCGCCCTGGGTCGGTCGCGCCTGCGCCCCGGTGATGGCGCCCGAAAGTCGCGACAGCTCCTCGGACAGACGCGGGTAGACACGGAATCCCATGGCCGGGAACGGCCGGCGCAGCTTGTCCTGCAGCTCCGTGAGCTGGGTAGACGCCGTACCGGTCTGCTCGACGATCGCCTCGAGGTTCTCTACGTCGGCATCTTGCATGCGGCCTTCGACGCTCTCGACCTGATCGGTGAGACTGTCGACGGCGTTGATGAGCTCAGAAACCGAGACACGTAGCTCGCGGACCTTCAAGGCGGCGGCGTGCTGCGCTTCATAGTCGGCCATCGTGAGCCCGACATCCGGATCGCCCCGCAGGACGAAGGTGGTCGAGTCCGACCGACCGGCCGCCGTCACCGTTGCCGTGTAGGTGCCCGGCAAGGCCGGCACGCCGCCACCGCCGCGACGACCACCGCCGCCGCCCATGCCCGGCGGGTTTGCCAGGTTCATGTTCCACAGCGCCCGGTTGACCCCGGCGTGGCCGCGATCGCGGAACTCGTTGACGACCTCACCGCCGGCGTTGGTGATCGTGATGCTGACACCTCCGCCACCAGCTCCGCCGCCGGCGGGGGCGCGCCCGGGACCTCCCGGCATCGCGTCCTCGGCCAGGTAGTAGTTGATGATCGCGCCCGTCGGCGGGTTTTCGCCCTGCCAGGTGCTCATGCCCAGGTTGGAGTCCTTGCTCCAACGCTCCCAGCGTGTCGCCCGGCGCGCGGGAAACACCGCCAAACGCTCGCCCATGGCGTCTTCCAGGCCCTGGATCGGGGCGATGTCATCGAGGATCCAGGCACCGCGGCCGTGCGTACCGACGATCAGGTCGTTCTCGCGCGGGTGGATCTTGATGTCGCGCACCGAGACCCGCGGCAGGTTCAGGCGGAAGTCGTGCCACGTCTGCCCTCCGTCGATGGAGAGCTGCAAGCCCTGCTCCATGCCGACGTACAACACGTCGGGGTTCTTCGGATCCTCGCGGATGACCTTGGTGTAGTCGTCCTGCGGCAGGCCTGCCGAAAGGTCGACGCAGGTGGCGCCGTAGTCGTCGCAGCGCCACACGTGCGGGGTGAAGTCGTCGAGCCGATGCTGGTCGACGTTGATGTAGGCACGTCCGGCCACGTGGTGGGACGCGTCGATCTTCGAGACCCAGGCCTCGGCCGGGAAGTTCGGGATGCTGCCGTTGACCAGCGTCCAGTCACCCGAGTCGGAGCCGCCGCCGGAGCGCGTCACTTGCACGTTGCCGTCGTCGGTACCGACCCAGATCACGCCGGCTTCCACCTCCGACTCCGCGACCGTCAGGATCGTGGTGTGGAACTCCGCGGCGGTGTTGTCGTTGTAGATCTCGCCGCCCGAGTCGAGCTGCTTTTCCGGGTCGTCCGTGGTCAGGTCGGGACTGATGATCTCCCAGGTGTAGAACTCGTCCTCGCTCTTGAACAGCACGTTGCCGCCCCAGTACGTCACGTTCGGATCGTGCGGCGAGATGTGAATGGGAGCGTCCCAGTTGAAGCGGTAGCGGGCCTGGTACATGCCCTGCCCCTGGGAGCCGATCATGCGCGGGTAAGGCTCGATGCTGCGGGCACGCCCGGTGTCCGTGTCCGTGACGGTGAAGTAACCGCCCTGGGCGTTCGAGTACACGATGTTGGGCTTTCCCGGAACCGGCACGGTGTAGAAGCCGTCGCCGCCGGAGACCGTGTACCAGTCGTCCGTCAGGATGCTGCCGGCCTTGCTGCGGCTCGGGCCGCACCAGTTGCCGTTATCCTGCAGGCCGCCACAGACGAAGTACGGATCACGATCGTCGTAGAAGATCTGGTAGAACTGGCTGAGCACCACGTTGCGCCAGATGTGGTAGTTGATGCCGCCGTCGAAGGTCACCTGGTAGCCGCCATCCGAGCCGCTGAGGATGTGATCGCCGTCGGCCGGATCGATCCACAGGCTCTGGTGGTCGCCGTGCACGCCGGAAGCGACGCGCTGGAAGGTGCGACCGCCGTCGGTGCTCTTGGACTGCCCGCCGGAGATGACGAAGACGGTGTTCTCGTCCGAAGGATCGACGAATACGTCCGAGTAGTAGAAAGGCCGGAAGTTGATCCCCCGGTCGTCGTTGACCATCTCCCAGGTCTCACCGTAGTCCTCGGAGCGGAACAGCGTTCCGGCGGTGGGGTACTCGGTGACCAGATAGACGACGTTGGGGCTCGACTGCGCCACGGCGACGCCGATGCGGGCCATGGGCTCGTCGGGCGTGGTCTCGATCTTCTTCCAGGTATCGCCGAGGTCACGCGATACGTACAGCGCCGTCTCCTTGCCGCCGTCGTCGAAGCGCCAGGGCTGGCGGCGGAAAGTCCACATGCCGGCATAGACGTTGCGCGGGTTGGACAGGTCGATGTCCATGTCGGAGCAGCCGGTGTCCTCGTCGATGAACAGGACGTGCTCCCAGCTCTCGCCCCCATCGGTGGTCTTGAACACGCCGCGGGTTTCGTTCGCGCCCCACTCGTGCCCCATGGCGCACACCAGCGCGGTGTTGGCGTCGTCGGGATGCACCACGATGCGGTGAATGCGCTCGGAATCATCGAGTCCGACGTGTGTCCAGGTTTCGCCGCCGTCGGTGGAGCGGTACACGCCGTTGCCGTAGCCGACCGAGTTGCGCGGGTCTCCCTCGCCCGAACCCACGTACAGGACGTTGTGATCGGAGGGGGCCAGCGCGATGTCTCCTATCGAGTACGCCTTGTAGTCCTCGAACACGCCCTCGAAGGTCACGCCGCCGTTCGTCGTCTTCCACACGCCGCCGTCCGCGCCGCCCACCCAGAACGTCTTGGGGTCGCCCGGTACGCCCTGGATCGCGGAAACGCGGCCGCCCATGTTGGCAGGACCGATGGAGCGAAACCTCAGCGACCGCAAGGCGTCGGTAACCGCATCGCCGGTGGGGTCGCGCATTTCCATGGCTCGCGCCTGGAAGCCGCCGAACTGTGCCGCCGATGC
>CBDUAS010000329.1:0-5108 GCA_965365185.1 uncultured bacterium
CCGAGGCCACACCAGGCCTCGGTTTCGAGTCGATCCCGCCGGGCCTCCTTTCGCCGGCGGCGGCGTCGCCCGGTGGCGCTCTCTCGCACGCTCCGCAGGAGCCCGCCCCCACGGACCTCGTGGCCCGGGTCCGCAACGAGCGCGGCGAGCCGGTCGGCGAGCAAGAGGTTTTCGTCCTGATCATCGATGCGGAAAGACAGGTTGCCGAGCGACTGGAGGCAACGACGTCGGCGGCGGGCGAGGCGCGCTTCGCGGATGTCGCGGTGGCACCGGGGTATTCGGCCTGGGCCACGACGCTGTACGAAGCCGCGTCGTACCAGGGCGAGCCCGTCGAGCTGACGCCCGGCGTCGAGGCCGTGTTGCCGCTCACCGTTTACACGGTCACCGAAGCGCCGCTGAACCTGCACATCGACATGCTGCACATCATCGTCAATGCGCTCGAACCGGGCGTATACCAGGCCGTGCAGGTGATGAGCGTCCTGAACCCCGGTGAGCAAGCCGGTTTCAGCAGCGAGCAATACGACGGCCGACCGATCGGCTTGACGATTCCGTTTCCCGACGGCGCCACATCCGTGGCGCCGATCGTCCAGCTCAGCGGCCTGGATGAATCCAACCTGGTGACCGAAACCGACCGGCTGCTGGACTTTCGCCCGGTGCCTCCCGGTAGTCGCCAGATCGCCATCCAGTACGACCTATTGACCGGTGCGGAGGGCAGGGAGATGACGCTGACTCTCCCCTACCCCACGGCCCAGGTGAGCATGCTTGCGGGGCCCGGCCGCGGCATCGCGGTCATCGAATCGGATCAGCTGACGGAGCTCGAGCCCCAACAGATACCCAACCAGGGCGAATTCGCCAACTATCGCAGCGACGTGCTCAACGCGGGCGGCACCTTGCGCTTCCGCCTGGGACCGCCGGCGCCGCCGATCTCCATCGGCGCCTGGGCTCTGCTGGCGCTGGCGGCGGCACTGCTTGCCGGCGCCGTGGTCTCGATCTGGGGGGGGCGGAAATCTCCCGCGGCTCCGGCCGACCGGCCGCCAGTAGACAGCAAAGGCGATGCACCATCGGGCAACGACCGCGATGCGCTCGTCGCCGAGATCGCGCGGCTCGACGACCAGCATGCCGCCGGCGCCGTCACCGATGAAGACTACAAGGCCCGCCGCGCCGCGGCGCTCGCCCGCATCGCCGCCATCGAAGGTGGAGTGGGGCAAGAAGGACCGCCCGGTGCCTGACGCTGCCCCTGCCGTCGAGGTCAAGGGACTGAGCAAGCACTTCGGATCGGCAACGGCACTCGGTGGCATTGACCTGAGTCTTCCCGCCGGTGAGTTCCTCACGGTGTTCGGCCCCAACGGAGCCGGAAAGACAACGTTCATGCGCATCGTTGCCACGCTTGCCCGGCCCAGCGGCGGCGTCGTTCGCATCTTCGGCCAGGACACCCACGATGCCCCTGCCGCCGTGCGCCGCCGCCTCGGCCTGGTTACCCACCGAAGCCTCCTGTACGGGTCTCTTTCCGCCTACGAGAACGTGGTGTTCTTCGCCCGCATGTTCGGCGTGGCGGATGCCGAGGAGCGGGCGCGGCAGATACTGGTCGACCTCGGCCTCGAGCATCGCATGGACGACCCTGTGCAAACGTACTCGCGCGGCATGGAACAGCGCGCGGCCATCGCCCGGGCGCTCGTGCACGGACCCGAGGTCCTGCTGCTCGACGAGCCTTTCAGCGGCCTCGACCCTGACGCCCGGGCGCGATTGCGAGCGCTGCTGGGCGGCTCCGACCGCGGTAACCGCACCGTCATCCTGACCAGCCACGACCTCGGCCGCGGCGCCGAGCTCGCCGACCGCGTCGCCATCCTGGCCCGCGGCCGGCTGGTTTACGACGCGCCGGCGGACGACATCCCGACGGGCTCGATGGCGCAGGTTTATCACGAGCACACCCGGGCGCGCACGGTATGAGCCGGCTCCGCCCGTTGTTTACGCTGGTCGCCAAGGACCTGCGCACGGAGTGGCACAGCAAGGAGGTTCTCAGCTCGACGGTGTTCTTTGCCGTGATCGCCATGACGGTGATCAACTTCAGCTTCGAACCCGGCCAATTCCAGCAGGAGCAAGTCGGTGCCGGGATCCTCTGGACGTCCTTCCTGTTTGCCGCGATGCTCGGGATGAACCGCCTTTTTCAGGCGGAGATCGAGCGCGGTGGCCTGGAAGGCCTGATGCTGTGTCCGGTCGACCGCACATCGCTCTTCGTCGCGAAGTGCACCAGCCTGTTCGCGCTGCTTTCGACGACGGTCGTGGCGACGCTGTTTCTCTTCGTCATCTTCTTCACCGTGCGTCTGGACGGAGGACTGCCGGCCCTGCTGGTGGTGGCCCTCCTCGGCACCCTCGGGCTAGCGGCGCTGGGAACGACCTTCGCGGCCATGGCCGCCAAGACGCGGGCCCGGGAAGTGCTGTTGCCGTTGCTGCTCGTCCCCATCGGCATCCCGCTGCTGATTGCCGCCGTGAAGTGCACCGCCGCGGTTCTTCGCGGAGACTCGCTCGCTTCGGTGGCAGGTTGGTTACAATTACTGGCGGCCTTTGATGTGATCTTCTTGGCCGCGGGCTACCTGACGTTTCCGGCAATCTTGGAGGAGTGATCGTGGCTTCCCCCGATTCGGACGTGACCTCGCCGGCACCTTCGGCGGCGATGGTCGGCATCGCGCTCGCAAGCATGGTCGCGGCGTTGTACGGCGCCTTCCTGTACGCTCCGACCGACCGCCTGCAGGGTGACGTACAGCGCATCTTCTACATGCACGTACCGGTGGCCCTGACGATGTACGTCGCCATTTTCGTGGTATTCGTCAGCAGCCTTCTGTATCTGCAGTCGCGCGATGCGCGATGGGACGAGGTCGCAGCGGCAGGCGGCGAGACCGGGCTGCTGTTCGGCACCATGGTCATGGTCACCGGACCGATGTGGGCGCGGCCCGTCTGGGGCGCCTGGTGGACATGGGACGCCCGCCTGACGTCGTTTTTCATTCTCTGGCTCATCTTCGTGGCCTACGTCATGCTGCGCACGTACGGCGGCGGCCCCGAGCAGGTGGCCAGATTCTGTGCCGTGCTCGGCATCCTCGGTTTCGTCGGCATGCCGATCACGCACTACTCCGTACGTTGGTTTCGCACGATGCACCCCGAGCCGGTGATCATGACCGAGGGCGGGCTCGGCGGCGGCCTGACCGACGCGCCCGGAATGCTGCCCACCTTCGCCGTCGGTCTGTTGGCCGCCCTGATCCTTTTCGCCAATCTCTTTGCCCTGCGCCTGCGCCTCGAGCGGCAAGATCGCCGTGTCCAGGAGATGCGGCGTCGCCTCGACATCGTGGAGGCTTCCCGATGAGCAATCCCGGATACCTGTTCGCCGCTTTCGCCCTCGCCTGGGGCCTGTCCTTCGCCTACCTGTGGTTCCTGTCACGCCGCTCGGCAGCCGTACAGAAGCAACTCGACGCTCTGCAGAAGCGGGTCGACGAAGCAGCGCCCGACTCCTAGTGGACTGCAACGGAAGAATCGTTACAGTCCATTAGTGAACGGAGTCAGCGAATCCGATCCAGAAACGAGCTTCCGGCCTGCGCCCGCAGGCCGAAGTTGTCGAGCACGGTGCGACCGACGTCGGCGAAGGTGCTGCGAGTACCCAGGTCGACGGCACCTCTACCCGTGTACACCAGCAGCGGCACACGCTCGCGCGTGTGATCGGATCCACCAAACCCCGGGTCATTCCCGTGGTCGGCGGTGATCATCAAGCAATCCCGTCGCCCTACCGCCGCCAGCAGCTCCGGAACGCGCCGATCGAACCTCTCCAGCGCCCGCGCATACCCCGCCACGTCCCGGCGATGGCCGAATTCGGAATCGAAATCGACCAAGTTGGTGAACACGAGCGCGGCCGCCTCCCCTACCATCGACGCCAACGTCTTGTCGATTCCGTCTTCGTTGTCGGCGGTGGCGACCCATCGACTCAGGCCGCGATCCGAGAAGATGTCGTGGATCTTACCGATGCCGACGGTGCGGTGGCCGGCCAATACCAGCCGATCGAGCGCCGTGCGGGACGGCGGTGGCAACGTCAAATCACGGCGCCGTTGCGTCCGCCTGAAGCCGTCGGCTGCGTCGCCCACGAACGGCCGGGCAATCACCCGGGCCACCCGATGTTCGCCGGTAAGCAGCGACCGCGCCTGCTCGCAGATGCGGTAGAGCTCGTCGACCGCGATCACGTCCTCGTGGGCCGCCACCTGAAAGACGCTGTCCGCCGACGTGTAAACGATCGGCGCTCCGCTGCGCATGTGCTCGTCACCGAGCTCGTCGATGATTGCAGTTCCAGAAGCCGCAACGTTGCCGAGGGTCGGGCGCCCGATGGCTTGTTCGAAGGCGTGAATCACCTCTGCCGGAAACCCCTCCGGATAGACGGGGAACGCGGCTTCCGACACGACGCACATGAGCTCCCAGTGCCCGCTCATCGTGTCCTTCGCCATTGACCGTTCGGTCATTCTTCCCCACGAGGCCGCCGGCGCCTGGACGGCTTGTTCCCGGCCGAGCGAGGGAACACCGGTGATGTGAGCGAGCCCCAGCCGGGCGAGGTTGGGGAGCCGCGGGCGGGCGTCCTCGATTACCCGAGCGAGCGTGTTGGCACCCGCGTCGCCGAACGCGGCGGCGTCCGGCGCGTTGCCGCAGCCGACGGAGTCCAGCACGATGACGATGAAACGATCGAATGACCGCTCGTGAGCGGCCGGCGCCATCACTCGCCCTGGATATTCGGATCGACGCCGAGCTGCGCCGAGATTTCCTCTACGTGGTTACGTGCTTCCGCGGAGGAGTAGGAGTCGGCGAAATCCTGCAGCACACGCTGATAGGTCGCCAGCGCGGCGCGCGCGTCGCCGGCCTCGCGCTGCGCACGGGCCTTCGCCATCAACGCCTCGTCCCGTGGGAACAACCCGTCCTCTCCTTCGACGAGCCGGTCTCGTTCGTGTTCTCCCATTCGGCGCTCCGCGAGGGATGGGACAACCCCAACGTCTTTCAGATCTGTACACTGGGCCGTTCGGATTCGGCGGTCCGCAAGCGCCAGGAGATGGCCTACGAACTGGGTCGACTGGCCGAGCTGCGGG
>CBDUAS010000330.1:0-5085 GCA_965365185.1 uncultured bacterium
GACCGGAATAAGCTCACTGGAAGAAGAACTTTATCACGGCGAACCCGCCGACGAAGAGAACCGCCAGCAACACCGTGAGCAAGTTGAAGTAGCGGTCGATGAACTCCTTCATGGGCTCGCCGAAGAAGCGCAGCAACGTCGCCACCAGGAAGAACCTCCCGCCGCGTCCGACGATCGAAGCCACCACGAAGATCGGGAAGTTCACGCGAAAGAAGCCCGCCGCGATGGTAAATACCTTGTAGGGGATCGGCGTGAAACCGGCGCCGGAGACGATCCACGCGGCCCACCTCGCGTACCAGGCACCGACCTGGTCGAAGAAGCTGTGCAGGCCGTAGAAATCGATAATCCAGTCGCCGACGCTGTCGAAAAACAACAGCCCGATCGCATAACCGGCGATGCCGCCGGCGACCGAGGCCACGGTGCACAACCCGGCATACCAGAACGCTCGCCGCGGCTTCGACAGGCACAGCGGGATCAGCAGGATATCGGGCGGAATGGGAAAGAACGACGACTCCGCGAACGAGATTCCCGCCAATGCCCACGGGCCCCCGGGCCTGTCCGCCCATCCCAACACCCAGTCGTAGGTGACGCGAATCGGGTTGCGCACGGCGTCAGGCCTCCACCACGCCGTACAGCGAGTCCACCATCTCGCCCCACCGCTCCTGCATGTGCTCGAGTGAGGGATAGTGCGTCAGGTCGAGGTGCAGCGGGCACAGCGAAATGCAGCCACCGTGCAGGGCCATGTAGTCGGTATCGGGGTCCTGGGCGGTATGCGGCGCCGCGCCGCTGCCGATCCAGTAGTAGAGGCTTCCACGCGGATCCTTGCCCGTGTGCACGATTTCGTCGTACGTGCGCTTTCCCTGGCGCGTACAAAGCACACCCTGCACCGGCCCATCGGGAACGTTGATGTTGAGCAAAATGTCCGGCGACGGCAACCCTTCGTCGAGAATACGGCGGGCGATCTCGTGAGCGACGAGCCCGGCGTTGGTGAAATCGAACCGGCCACTTTGCGAACCGCGCGGAACGTCGCTGTTGGCCTCCTGGGAGATGGCGAACGAAGGTATGCCGAGAATCGTGCCCTCGATAGCCGCGGCGATGGTCCCCGAATAGGTGACGTCGTCGCCGATGTTGGCGCCGTGGTTGATGCCCGAGACGATCAGGTCCGGTTTGCGATCGAGCACCTCCAGCGCCCCGAGGTAGACGCAATCCGCCGGCGTCCCGTCGACCGCGAACTCCCCCTTCTGAATCTCACGGATGCGCAGGGGAGCGTGCAGCGTCAGCGCGTGGGACGCGGCACTGCGCTCGCGGTCGGGCGCGACCACCACCACCTCTCCCAACGGCCGCAAGGCGGCCGCCAGGTGGGCGATGCCCTCCGCGTGGATCCCGTCGTCGTTCGTGACCAGAATCGAAGGCATGATGCAAAAAGAAGCCCGGGCGGGTGGGTTTCTGGCGGCAGGCCCCCGCGTCACCCGGGAATGTGATGGTCGGGACGACTGGATTCGAACCAGCGACCCCTAGTCCCCCAGACTAGTGCGCTACCGGACTGCGCCACGTCCCGACCATGATGTCGTGAAAAAGACGCGCGAAAGCAATACCTCGAAGGTTTCAGCGCGTGCGGGTAGAGCTTGTCACCGGTCTTGGACAGGGTCAAGATCCGGGCCCGTTGCCGCACCCAACCGGTTCAGCAGCTCCTGCAACGAGGGCGACGGCCGAAAAGTGACCGCACGATGCCCCTCGATGACGAGCCCCCCGCCCGTCGCCGGGTTGATCCCCTGCCGCGGAGCGCGCTCGACGACCTGAAATGTACCGAAATTGGTGATCATCACCTTCTCACCGCGCGCCAATCGGTCTTTCACGGCGGTGAAGATCGCATCCACGAGGCTCACCGCTTCGGATATCGAGATATCGGGTGCGGCATCGTGAATTGCCCGGGCGATGTCTCTTTTGGCCAAGCTCATGGCGCAGAGCTAACCCTGACGGTTGACCTGCGATCGTACGATTTCGCCAGCATTCATTATAGTTTACGCTGGCCTGAAGGGACAGCCCGGCTGCTTATCGTCGTGTCGCGTGCGAGCGCCTGCGGGAGGCTGTCCGGAGCTTGATCACCAACGGCGTGCCGGCGAAGTCGAAGCGCTCGCGCAGTCGGTTCTCCAGATAGCGGCCGTAGTCGGAGCGAGCGGCGCCCCGGCCGCCGGCGAAAGCGACGAAACGCGGCGGTTCGACTCCCACTTGTGTCAGGTACTTCGGTGCCGTTGCGCTGGTACCGCCGGCCGGCGCGTGACGACCGACCATGGCCGCGAAAGCCTCGTTGAGCTCTGCGGTCGAGACCCGCCGCGATCGGGCTGCAGCGACGGCGTCGACCAGCGGCAACAGGGCGTCGATGCCGGTCCCTTCCGTTGCCGAGGTGGTGGTCACGCGGGCGTACCGCATCCGTCCGAGGCGTTGCTGCACGTGCTCCTCCACTTCTCGCGGCGACGGGGCCGGGGCTTCCACCGTATCCCACTTGTTGACCACGACGATCAGCCCGCATCCGAGGTCGTCTGCCTCGGCAGCCACGTGCAGGTCCTGTCGGGTAACGCCGTCCTGGGAGTCCACGACCAGCAGGGCGATGTCCGCCTGGTTCAGCCGCCGCCGCGCCATCGCCACGCTGGCGATCTCCGCGTGGGTGTCGATGCGGGCACGTTTTCGGATGCCGGCGGTATCGACGAGCACGTAACCCTTCTCGCCGCTGTGAAGCAGTGTGTCGATCGCGTCGCGCGTGGTCCCCGGCTGATCGCTGACGATGACACGCTCGGAGCCCAGCAGCGCGTTGACCAGCGACGACTTACCGACATTGGGCCGCCCCACGAACGCGACCCGGACGGGGGCGTCGACGACGACCCCTCGGGCGTCGTCTTCCGGCAGCATGGCGACCACGGCATCGAGAAGATCGGCGACGCCGAAGCCGTCTTCCGCCGAGACCGGGAACATCAAATCGACTCCGATTTCGTGAAACCCGGCCACCATGAGCTCTGCGTCCTCGGGCCTGTCGCACTTGTTGATCACCACGACCGGAGTGATCCCGCGCCGCCGGAGCTGAACGGCAATCTCGCTGTCGACCGGCAACAGCCCCTCGCGTCCGTCGACAACCAACAGGGCTACATCGGCAACGTCGACGGCGGTCATTACCTGGCGTTCGACCTGCCGCAGCAGATCCTCGTTCGTGTCACGCTCGATTCCGCCGGTGTCGACGAGAACGAACGAGACACCGTTCCAATCCGCCTCGGCGTTGTGTCGATCGCGCGTCATGCCGTAGTGGCTCCCGACGATGGCCTCCCGCCGGCCGACGACCCGGTTGAACAGCGTCGACTTGCCGACGTTTGGTCGACCTACGATGACAACCTGCGGCAAAGACGCCGCCCTGCCCTGCTGGCTCACGAGATCTCGGACGAGGAATGAACGTTGCGCTGCGCGGTGGAGGAGAAAGACAGCGACGCCGCCTTGCCGATCGACAAGGCCTGGGAGTCACCGTAACATGATGATAACACGGCAGTTATGGTTGACATGTCGAACATGCGATCTCTATAATCCGGCCCTCTTCGGAGTAACCGGAACGGGACCGCGGGAACATGGTGAAAGCAGATCTGGTCGAGGTCGTCGCCCGAGAGGCCGGCATAACCAAGGTCCACGCCGAGGTGGCGGTCGACTCGATCATCGCCGCGCTCAAGGGCGCTCTCGCCCGCGGTGAGCGCATCGAGCTGCGCGGGTTCGGCGTGTTCGAGGTCAAGCCGCGCAAGCGCGGTATCGGCAGGGAAGACGACGCGGTTTCGGCCTGGTAAGGCGCTCGGCGATCTGAGCTGAGGCGACCGTGCCGGCTGCCCGCGAACAGGCCGGAGACGCGAGCCACGCGCCGTTGCCTGATACTATGAAAGTTGTCCTCGCCTCGCTTCCGTGCCTGTGATTCCCGATGTCGATCGACGTGCCTGACGAAAGAGAAATCGACCCCTACGCGGGCGACGAGCCGGCCGCTGAGCGCGGCTCCTTTCCTGCCGACGTTCCAGCGAGCGCGCCGACGGCAGAGCGACAGCCAATCGAATCGCCCGGGCACGCGTCCGTGGATCCGGCGTCGGGGCGGTTCGCGTACACCTCCCCGAGGGCGGCGCCCGTCACGTACCCGCCGCGCATTCGCGGCAACGTGTTGATGTTCGTCCTGACGCTCGCGTGCACCATCTACTGGGGATTCCTGCAGTATCAGCAGTTCTATGCGGAGGAGCTCCGGGGCCTCGTCACACTGAACCCCATACGGGCGCCGGAAGCTCTGCTCGGCGGCATTCCCTTCGGTCTCGCGATCATCACCTTCCTGTTGGCGCACGAGATGGGGCACTACCTGGCCTGCCGCCACTACAGGATCTCGGCGACGCTGCCGTATTTCATCCCGTTTCCGCCGCCGCTGCTGTTCATCTTCCTGCTGATGCCCGGCACCATGGGCGCGGTCATCCGCATTCGCGGAGCCATCACCAGCCGTCGCGCCCTGTTCGATATCGCCGTTGCCGGGCCTATCGCGGGGTGGCTGACGGCCTTGCCGATTCTGGCGTACGGGCTCTCGCAATCACGCGTTGTCGAAAAAGTGGAGATCGAGACCAGCGGCAGCTACCTGACCCTCGGTGAGCCGCTGATCTGGGGCCCGATGACACGCATGTTCGGCCCCGAGGTCGGCCCGTCCCAGGACCTCGTCATGCACCCGTTGGCGTTCGTCGGCTGGTTCGCGCTGCTGATCACCGCTTTCAATCTGCTCCCGGTCGGGCAGCTCGACGGCGGCCACTTGCTGTTCGCCGGGGCCCGCCGGATACACCGGGCGGTCTCGTTCGGCGTTCTCCTCTTCCTGCTGTATGCCGGCGTGTATTACTTCCCTGGATGGATCGTATTCACCGCAGCGATCTCCCTGCTGTCGCTGGCGGCCGGCGGCTTTCGTCACCCCGAACCGCAGCAGTTCGAGCCGTCGCTCGGCGGCGCCCGCATCGCCCTGATGCTCGTGGCCATCGCGATCTTCGCCACGTCCTTCATGCTGGTGCCCGTGGTGCTGCCACCGGTTTTCTAGTCCGGCTC
>CBDUAS010000331.1:0-5082 GCA_965365185.1 uncultured bacterium
GGCGCCAGGAGATGGGCGTGCGCATGGCGTTGGGCGCCGGGGCCGGTGACATCCTGCGCATCGTGTTCCGCCGCGTCGGCGTCCAGCTCGCGATCGGCCTGACCCTGGGCGTCGGCCTCGCTTATGCCCTCAGCGGACCGCTGCGGTTTGTCATGTTCGGCGTCGAGACCACCGACATGAGGATCTATGCGGTGGTGGTGATCACACTCGTTCTCACGGGCTTGCTGGCGACCTTCTTCCCGGCGAATCGCGCCACCCGAGTCGATCCGGTGACAGCGCTGCGCCCCGATTGATAGGAAGGGGCGCGTCAAGAGCCCCTTCATGTTTTCTAGTACGACGGCGCACTTCCAGACGGAGTCGTCGGAGGGAATCTCCGCAGAAAAGATTCCTCCCGCGAAACTTGACAACTTACTTGTCGTAATGACAATTACATTGTCTTACTGCCGGGATTCGAGGCCGGCAAACGCGGGAGGAGACCGTGGATGCAGAGAAGCGTTCTGGAGCTAGAAGACCGCACCAGCGCGGCATCGGGCGCAAATGGTTCTGGACGACTGTCCTGATCGGCTGTCTGGCAATCGCATGGAGCGTTGGCGACGGGCACGGACAATCGCGCCGCGCGCGAGCGCACGGCAGCGATCATGCCGCCCTGACGCCGGGAGATGTCGATCGTCTGGTCGAATCCCTCGATCTTGCGGCCGGACATCTCGATCTCACGGCTTCGCAGCGACAGCGCCTCGCCGAGGTCCTGACGGTTCTGGGAGAGGAGCTGGAGTCTGCGCGGGCGGACCAGGTCCGCCTGACGGCGGCCGTCGAGACGCTGTTGCGTGATGACGCTCTCGTCAAGCTCGAGCTCGAGGCCGTGCGCGCCGAAGCCCGGGATCTCGCCGACCGGGCTGTCGCGGCGAGCTTGGATGCCCTCTTCGAGATTGCGGGCCAGCTCGACGCCCGTCAGCGTCGCGAGTTGGTCGAGCAGTGGAGCGCGCGCCGATGAGCTCGAGCACGGAACAGATCGCAGCCTTCAACGACGTGGTCGACGAGACCCGGTTGCTCTTCCACCGTCTCCGATACGTCGCTGAACGCATCCACGGCGGGGAAGCACCGTCGGCAGGGAAGCGCGGCGTGCTGCAGAGTCTACGCCGACACGGGCCGCTGACCGTGCCGCAGATGGCGCGGCAGCGGCCGGTGTCGCGTCAACACATACAGGTACTGGTGAACGGCCTGCTCGACAGCGGCTACGTCGAGCTCATGGACAACCCCGGTCACAAGCGCTCGAAGCTGGTCCGCTTGACCCCGACGGGAACCGCTCTGATCGATGCGATGCTCGAACGCGAGCGGCTCCTGGTCGAGAAGACCGATATCGGCATGCCGGCAGCGAGGCTGCGCGACGCCGCCCACGTCCTGCGCCGTTTGCGCGAGCTGCTGGCGAACGACCGCTGGCACGGGCTCATGGAGGAAGGTGGATGAACGCCCACGTCGAACGGGGACGCTCGGTTTCGCCGCGGGAACGGCCTCATTGGATGCGGCACTTCGCCCGACCGGAAGGGGTCGCCGGCGGGCTCGTCGGGCACCTCATGGCTTGGAAGAACGCGCGTTTCAATCGCGCAGCGGTCGAGTTGCTCGACCCACAGCCCGGTGAGCAGGTACTCGAGGTCGGCTACGGACCCGGAACGGCAATCCCTTTGATCGCAGCCCGCAATCGACCCGGCACGGTCTTCGGCGTCGACGCTTCCACCCGCATGCTGCAGCAGGCGTCGTGGCGGAACCGACGGCTGATCGAGGCCGGTCGCGTCGAGCTTTACGAGGCCTCCGTAGCCGACATGCCGTTCGACGGTGCGTCGTTCGATCGCGTCCTTGTCGTCAACAACTTCCATATCTGGCCCGACCGCGCCGCGGCGCTGCAGGAAATCGCTCGCGTGCTCAAGGAGGGCGGCAAAGTGCTGCTCGCCGTGCGCGGTGCCGTGGCCGGTGCCGGCAGATACACCGCTCCGGGCCTCGACGAGGACCAGATCGAGCGAGCTTTGCAGGAGATCCGTGCCGCCGGGTTCGACGACGTGCATGCGAAACGCGTAAGTCTCGGACGCGAGCTCATCGCGATGATCGGCCGAACATGACGAGCAGTTGCCGGCGTCTCCGCTACCCTGCCCGGCAACCGTTCGGAATCGGCGTCTCCGGCGTCACCAGTACCGGCGTGACCCCGTCGGCGTAGCCGACGTCGAGCAACATGCCCTCCGACACCTCGCCCGCCATCGTTCGCGGCGCCAGGTTGACGACGAACAGCGTCGACGCGCTCGATCGTTCCGACGCGGATGTCGACGCGCTCGAAGGTGGCGAAAGTCGATGGTGTCCTTTATGGGCGCGGGCTCGATTTCTTCCATGGTCTTTCGCACGCTCCAGGCTGCTCCGTATCAGTCCCAGCGAAACGTGGTCAGCACGAAGCCATGGTCCGAAGGATACATGGAGGTCTGTCCGCCCAGCTCGATGGGCTCGTTGAAGGGAACCTTGTGGACCGAGGCGGCGACGGGCCGGATCTTCCCGCCGACGAAGTAGATGTAGTCGATGCGATGCTCGTCGGCCTTTCCGGGGGAGTCCCAGGTAATCCCGGGGTGGGTGAGCGGACTCGGATTCAGCAGCCTGAAGGTATCCACGAACCCGCGCGCCGCAATTGTCGACGTCGTCCACCAGGGCACAACCAGCCCTCCGTGCCGCTCGCGGGTCTCCTCCGTCCAGTCGAGGTGCGACCAGATGTTGTGATCGCCACCCATGATCACCGGAACCTCGGCGGCATTGTCGACCCAGGGCTGCATGCCGTCGAGAATCGCCGTCACCTCGTCGGGACGGCTTCCGGAGCGCTCCCACTCGACCAGCTCGTCGGGGCCCAGTCCGAGATCGGCGGGCTGGTCCGCCCACGGCTCGTAGTTGAACCAGGTGTCGAACACGGCGATGCGCTGTGTCGGAGAGAGAAGGACCTCGACGCCGCCGACGTTGAACGGGCGATAGAAGTCGATGCGTTCCCCGAGCGGGTAGCGGCTGTGGATGGAGAGATTGGTGGCGGGATCGTCGGGCGCGGTGCCGGGCTCGGCGATGAGGTGGTAGTTGAAGCCCAGCGCCTTCGAGACCCTCGGCCCGGCGCCGTAGGTCTCGATCATCAGGACGATATCCGCACCCGAGGCGCGGATGATGTCGGCGACGTGGCCCCTGCCGTCCTCGTTGAGCCGTTCATCGTTTCCACCGTGCCAGATGTTCCAGGCCATGACGGTGAATTCCCGGACCTGGCGTGATGTCGCGGCGCCCCGCGTCGACACCGGCTCTCGCAGGTGCACCCCGGCGCTGTAGGGGGAGTCCCGGAACCGGCGTGGCGACTCGCTGCCTCGAACGACCCGGGCCGAGCATGCCGCGGCCAGCGCCATCCCGAGGCACACGACCAAACCGCAGCATCGGGCTGCGCCCGTCGCTCTACCCGGAATGGGCATCTGCCAGCTCCTCGAGCAGCTCGCAGGCCCGGCCGATGGCATCCTGGCCGGCAAGCGCCTGCCGATATCTCTCACACGCGCGGCGGACGTCGGCGCTTTCGATGAGCGCTTCCAGCTTGGCCGCCACCGCGTCGGCCTGGAACTTGTCCGGCACCAGCCAATCGCCGACGCCGAGCCGCTGCAGGCGTGCGGCGTTGTCGGGCTGGTCGAACCCGAGGGGCATGACGAGGTGGGGAACACCGGCCGCCAGCCCCTGCCCCAGCGTGCCGATGCCGCCATGATGCGCCACCGCGCAGCAGCGTGGGAACACGGTCGAAAACGGCGCATACGCGGCGTGAAACGCGAAGTCGGGTAGCGGCTCCGGGAGTTGCTCCGGAAAGGCGGTGATGCAGAGCGCGCCCCTGCCCAGCTTCTGAGCGGCGGTGAGCCCGGCGGCGAAGAACTCCTTGCCGTGTCGATTCGCCGAGCCCGGCGTGAGCACGATCGGGCCGCCACGCGGCTGTTGTGATCGCAGGAACGCCTCGAGCTTTTCGTCGGTCTGGTGCAGGTCAGCCTCGTCGTAGAGCGGGAATCCCACCTGTTGCAGGTACGGCGGCCAGTCCGGCGGCGAGCCGCCGAACCAATCAGGAAAGAGTGCGACGACGAGCTGGGGCGAGTTGAGCCATCCGGTGAAGGGCCGGTAGACAGGCTCCAGGCCGAGCTCCGCAAGCAGCTCGTTGAGGGCCGGCACCAGATGGGGCCCGATCACGAACCGATCGCCGAACCACCAGAACGCCTTCTTCAACGGCAGCGGCCAGCCGGAAATGTCCAACCCGGGGGCGAGCGGCGGCACCTGGTGCACCGAACGCATGCCACTGGGTGCAAGCTGAATGGTCGCGCCCGGTACATCGTGCTTGTCCTGATACGCGCGCCCTGCTGCGGATAGCAGATGCAGCACGAGCACGTCCCCAGGACGATAAACCTCCCGGATGAGCCGGTAACCGCGACGGAGATTCTCCGACACCATACCCATCACCAGCGCCAGCCCCCGGCGCGGGTGCCACAGATCCGGGTTTTCGGTGACTTCCTGGAACTCCTCGGCGGAGATGGTCTCGACGAATTGCAGTCCGGCGGCCTCTACGAGACCACGGAAGACTCCCGCGGTGAGCACCACGACGTCGTGACCACGTGCCTTCAGCCGCCGGCCCACCCCGATGTACGGGTGCACATCCCCGTGCGATCCGGCTGGGGTGAGAACGAAGCGCATGCGACAGTCTCGCGGTTCAGGTGTCCTCGCCCTTGCGACGGAACGTCAACGTGTCGACAACCGCGCCCGCACCCCTCTTGACGGCGCCGCCCACCGAGCCTGCGCCGCTCTTGACCGCGCTGCCGGCCGAACCGGCTCCGTTCTTGACCTTGCTGCCCATCCCGCTGACGGTCTTGGCGACGGTGCGGCCCGACGCCTTCGCCACCGCCGCGAGCACTTTCTTCGTACCGGAGGCGGCGATCGACCCGAGCATTCCTGCCGCCTCGGCAAAGGCGCTGCGCCGCAGCCCCCGTTTCTCGGGACGCGTGAGCGCGCCGCAATAGCGTCGCGCCACCACGCCGACGCGCAGCGTAAGGAAGGCATTCG
>CBDUAS010000332.1:0-5080 GCA_965365185.1 uncultured bacterium
CCCTCTCGGTCTGCCTCAGCCGCGTCCACGCCAAGACACGCTCGGCGAGCCGCTACGGATCCTCCGGTTTGCCGGAGGGGAACCCGGCCTCGTGCGCACGCTCCCGGCGGAGTGGTCGGGGAGCATTCGTGGCGCCGGCGAGCGCTTCATCCTCTTCGACCGCCGCGACATCGACGAGCTGTGGGCGATCCCGTTCGACTATCGGAACGGCTCCAGCGAGGGAGCGCCCGTTCGTGTTGCCGGCGGAGCCTCCTCGGCCACGGTCTCGCGCGAAGGCACGCTCCTCTACCGACTCATCGACGACACGGTTTACACCGACGACAACCTCGTCTGGGTGGATCGCGACGGCTCGGTCGTTGAGCCCGTGGTCTCGCTGATCTCTACCGCCGTGTATCAGGTCGAGCTTTCTCCGGATGATGCACGCGTCGCCGTCGCCCTGCGAACGGCCGACGACGGCTCGGCGCTTCGCATCTACGACGTGCGCGGCAGCGCGACGCCGATGACGCTGATGGACGCCGACTTTCCGTCGATCGCCGGATGGACGGACGACGGCCGAGGTCTCGTGGTGAGCTCCAGCTCCGGGGAAATCCGCGGCCAGGTGCAGATCTTGCCGCTCGACGGCGGCGGCGACCCGGTGCCCGTCGGCCCCGGCCGCTCGGCGCGTCTGGTGGCCAATGCCCGCATGCTCCTGTACGGCAACACCGCCGATCGCGAGGTCAAGCTCGTCGTCCTCTCGGACGAGGGGACCGTGTTGAGCGAGGAGGCGTTCATGCCGCGGCTTTCGAGCCCGGTGGTGCCCCGCGTCTCACCGACTGCCGCGCTGATGGCGCGCACGGTTCGCGGCACCGAAGGTCCGGCCCTGCTGATCACGCCGTTTCGTAGCGCGGGCCCGCCGAGTTGGCAGATTTCGGAGAACGCGAGCGGTATCGTCTGGTCGCACGACGGCGACGAGCTTTACTTCGTCGAGCGCGTCGGGGAAATGGCGATGATGATGGCGGCATCGATCACCACGGTGCCGGAGGTTTCGATCGGTGCGGCACGGCCGCTGTTTTCCTTGCCGCCTGCTGCCGCGAGCTCCGCGTACCTGACGGGCGTTTACGACGTCGCCGCGGACGGACGCTTTATCATGGTGCGCCGGCAAAGGCAGCCGGACGCCCCGTCCGAACGCGATCGATACGTATTGATCGAGGACTGGGAGCGCCTGATCGGCGGCGGGACCAGGGAGCGTTGACCGCGGCCTTCATCAACTCGCTCCCGGGATGAGCGTTTTCGCGCCGTCGCGCTCCGCGAAGTCGGGCGTCGCGTTCGCCCGTGATCTGCTCGATGAGCATCCCCGGCACGATTCACCGAATACGAGGCGCCGATGAACCTGACAACCGCCGCCGGCTCTCCGATTTCTCGCCTCGGTCTCGGTGCCCGGGAAGACCGCCGGGCCGAGGGGGTGGCGACCGCCGCCGGCCGCGGCGTCAGTTTCTTCTTCTTCTACCACCTGGGAGGAGGGAGGTGGGCCGCGGCGCTCCGCGACCTTGCCGCGGCGGGCCGAGCCGGGATTGCCGTCGCCACCGGCAGCGATGACCGCGACCCGGCGGCGCTGCGGGCCTCCTTGCACGCCTATCTTGAGGCCCTCGGGACCGACTATCTCGACGCCTTCTTCGTCGAATACGTCCATCCTGGGGAGGACGTCGAGGCGATCCACGGCGAAGGCGGCGCTCTCGCCGAGGTCAGGCGCTGGAAGGAGGAGGGAACCGTGCGCTTCGTCGGCGCGACTGCCCACGATCGCACCGTTTCACGTCGGCTGGCCGCGGACGCCCGCGTCGACGTACTCATGCAGCGCTACAACATGGCGCACCGCAAGGCGGCCGAAGAGGTATTCCCCGTCTGCGTTGAACACGACGTTGCCGTCATCGCCTTCACCGCGACGCGCTGGGGAAGTCTGCCCGCCGGACACCCGGAATGGCCCGGCGATGCCCCGAGCGCGCTCGACTGCTACCGCTTCTGCGCCGCCGAGCCCTCGATCCAGAGCGTGCTGGCGGCCCCGGCGAACGCCGCCGAGCTCGACGAGGACCTGAAGCTACTGAGCTGCTCCGAGATGTCCGCGGCGGAACAAGAGCGCTGGTGTCGCTACGGTGACCTCGTCTACGGCGACGGTACGGACAGCTTCGAGACGGACTGGCCGTGATTGCTCTGCGGCCGGTCGTTGCCGATTACAGCCACGGCGTCCTATAGTCACGCAGCCGCGCGCGTTCGTCGTGCGGCCGAGCGTGCGAGCCCCAGCAGCGTCAGTTCCGGACCGGAGAATCCCATGAGAGCACTCAGATACGGCGCCCTTTTCGTCCTCGTCGCCGTGGTTGCCATTGCCTGCGGCCCCGCCGAGGAGACCAGCAGCGGCCCCCAGGCCCCGAGCCTCCGGGGTCAGGCGATCAGCGACGTTCTCCAGGATGAAGACGTGTTCATCCTCGACGTTCGTACGGCCGCCGAGATCCCGCAGCAGGGCACGATCGAGGGAGCCGTGCGGATTCACATCGACGAGCTCGCCGGGCGGCTCGACGAGCTACCGAAGGATCGGCCGATTCTCACCTTGTGAACCGGCGGCGGTCGAGCCGCGCGTGCCGCGGCCTTGCTGGAAGACAACGGTTTCGAGGTGGTCGGCTTTTGCGGGATCCGTGACTACGAGGGCGAGAAGATCTTCCCCGGACGGGAAGGCGGAGCGTAGGGTCGAGTGCCGTGAGCGAACTTGTCCAGGACGTCGCCTTCAGCCTTCGCCAGATGGTGAAGAACCCCGGATTCACCCTCGCCGCGGTGCTGTGCATCGCCCTGGGAATCGGTGCCAACACCGCCACCTTCAGCTTTGCCAACTCCATCCTGATGTACGAGTCTCCAGCGCGCGAGCCGGACAGGCTCGTGCGGCTGTTCATCCGCTGGGCCAGCGGCCTGGAGTACGGCTCGTGGTCGTGGCCTGACTACGTTGACTTTCGCGATCGGTCCGACGTGCTGGAGGGGCTGGTGGCGGAACGCCCGACCCCGCTGCACCTGAGCCGTGACGGCGAAAACGCGCGCGTCTGGGGGATGATCGTCACCGGCAACTACTTCTCCGAACTGGGCATCGATGTCGCTCTCGGGCGCGGCTTTCGTCCGGAGGAATCCGCCGCCCGCGGCAGCCACGCCGTGGCGGTGCTCAACCACTCGTTCTGGCAGTCGCACTTCGGTGCGGATCCGCAAGTGCTGGGCAAACAGGTCGTCATCAACGGGCATTCGTTCTCCGTAATCGGCGTGGCGCCCGAGGGCTTCAACGGCACCAACGTCGGCTTCGCTCCCGACCTCTGGGTGCCGTTCATGATGGCCGACGTCCTCAACCCCGGCTACAGCATCCTCGATCAGCGCGGCAGCCACGGCATCCAGTTCGTCACCGGGCGGCTGAAGCCCGGCGTCACCCTCGAACAGGCCGACGAGTCGCTCAACGCATTGATGGATGAGCTGATCGCCGAATACCCCGACACCAACGAGGGCAAGAGCGTGCGGGTGTTCTCCGAGAGCGAGGCGGGATTGCACCCGATGGTGCGGGGCGGGTTCGTCGGCTTCATCGCCGTGATGTTCGGGGTCGTCGGGCTGATCCTGCTTCTCGCCTGTGCCAACGTTGCCGGCCTGGTTCTGGCGCGCGCGTCGGCGCGCAGCCGCGAGATCGGCATCCGTCTGTCGCTCGGCGCCAGCCGCTGGCGGCTGATTCGCCAGCTTCTTACCGAGAGCCTGGTGCTGGCGCTGGTCGCCGGCGGCGTGGGCCTGCTGCTGGCGTTCTGGCTGATCCGCCTGGTGGGCTCCTTTGAGCCTCCGACCGACCTGCCGATGGACTGGGAGATCGCCATCGACGCGCGGGTCTTGATCTTCACCTTCGTTGCGACCGTGGTCACCGGGGCGGTGTTCGGCCTGGCGCCCACCTTACAGACGACCCGGCAGGACCTGGCTTCGACGGTGAAGGAAGGCGCGATGCAGGGCGGTAGCCGTTCCTCCTTCATCCGCCGGGCGCTGGTCGTCAGCCAGGTGGCGCTGTCGCTGGTTCTGTTGATCGGCGCGGCGCTGGCGATCCGCAGCCTGCAGAACGTCGCCGATGTCGATCTGGGGTTCGAGCCCGAAGACCTCGTCATCGCGTCCGTCGACCTCGACTTGCAGGGCTACGACGCCGATGCCGGGCGCCAGTTCCAGCGGGAGCTGCGGGAGCGCCTCGCCGCGATGCCGGGAATCACGGCCGTCGGTCTCGGCGACGTCATCCCGCTCAACCTGATGAGTAACTCCAGCGGCGTGCTGCCGGAGGGCTACGAGGTCCCCGAGGGCTCGGTCAACCCGATCGTCGAGCGCAACATCGTCGACGCGGGATACTTCGACGCCATGCAGATCAACGTGCTGCAGGGTCGCCCCTTCACCGAGGCCGACGACGCGGACGCCGAGCCGGCAATGATCGTCAACCAGACGTTCGCCGAGCGCTTCTGGTCGGGGGAGGACCCGATCGGCAAGCAGGTGCGCACCGGCGGCACCGACTTCACCGTCGTCGGCGTCGTGCAGAACGGCAAGTACTTCAGCATCGGTGAGGACCCCAAGCCGTTCTTCTACCGCTCGATGCACCGGGACTACTCGGGGTTCTTCTTCATCCACCTGCGCGCCGCCGGGGATCCGGGAACAGCCTTGGAAGCGCTACGGCGGGAGGTGAACGCCATGGATCCGACGCTGCCGGTGGCCGACCTGCAGACGATGACCGCGGCGCTGGGCATCGCCTTCCTGCCGGCGCGATTGGGGGCAACGGTGGTCACCGGCTTCGCCGTTCTCGCCTTGCTGCTGGCGGCCGTCGGCCTGTACGCAGTCATTGCCTACTCGGTGAGCCAGGCGACCCGCGAGATCGGCATCCGCATGGCGCTCGGCGCTCAGGCGGCCGACGTGCTCACCCTGGTCGTGCGTCAGGGAATGATCCTGACCCTCATCGGGCTGATCGTCGGGCTGGCCGGCGGGCTAGCGTTGACCCGGCTCATGGGCGTGCTGTTGTACGGCGTGACACCGACGAACCTGGTGTCCTATGTCGCCGCCTCGCTGGTGC
>CBDUAS010000333.1:0-5063 GCA_965365185.1 uncultured bacterium
TCGTCGTGATGGCACCGCCGCCGCCCACCTGAAGGTGCGCGGCGGCGCTCGTCGGCGCATCTTCGCTCCCTGCCGCGCCGGGTCAGTCGAGCAAGCCTTGCTCGCGCATCCACTCCTCGTTGAGCTTCGACAAGTAACGCTCGCCCGAGTCGGGAAACAGGGTGACGATGAGCGCCTCGTCAGCGGCGACGCCGGTGGGATCCTCCCCGGCCTCGATGCTCTCGGCCACCTTCCGCGCCCCAGCGGCTGCTGCCCCGCCGGAGGATCCCGTGAAAATGGCCTCGTTGCGCGCCACCTCCATGGTGGCGGCGTAGGCCGTCTTGTCGTCGACGGTAACGATCTGGTCGATGTAATCCCACCAGACAGTCTGCGGCATGAAGTCTTCACCGATGCCGTCAATGAGGTATTGGTGAATCTGCTCGGCCGGCGGTAACTCGCGGTGCTCGTAATAGTGGGCGTAGATACTGCCGACGGTGTCCACGCCGACAACCCTTATTTCCGGGTTCTGCTCCTTGAGGAACTTGGCCGTTCCGCTGATGGTTCCGCCGGTGCCGATGCCCGCCACCCAGTGGGTGATCTTGCCGTCGGTCTGACGCCAGATTTCCGGCCCCGTCGCCTTGTAATGGGCTTCCGGATTCGCCGGGTTGTAGTACTGGTACGGTAGATAGGCGCCCTCCTCATCGCGGATCCGCTCGGCAACCTTGTAGTAGGAGCGAGGGTCGTCGGCCTCGACCTCGGTCGGGCAGAGGATGACCTCGACGCCGAAGGCGGTGAGCAGCGCAACCTTCTCCGTGGGGATCTTGTCCGCGGCGGTACACACCAACTTGTATCCCTTGAGAGCCGCACACATCGCCAGCCCGAGCCCGGTGTTGCCCGACGTCGGCTCGACGATGGTGCCGCCCGGCCGCAGCAAACCGGCTTTCTCTCCCGCCTCGATCATCGCCGGTCCGATGCGATCCTTGACGCTCGAGCCGGGGTTGAACGATTCCACCTTCACCGCGATGCGTGGCGCACCGGTCCAGAAGCGGCGCAACTCGACCAGCGGTGTGTTCCCCAGGGTCTCGAGGATGTCTGCATAGATTTCCATGGAGGGCTGAGAATAGCAGGGATGACGCCGAACGGTCGCGCGGCAGGAAGCCGACGACAGACGACCCGACACGGGCACTGCCGCCACGGCCCGAACATCGATTCTGGCACTTCTCGGTCGGCCAAATGATCAACATCAAATATTTTGACATCAAAGTATATTCTTCGTAAACTCCAGTGAATAGCGAACGCTGACGACAAGTACCCCGGAGAACCGCATGTCCGATCCGACACGAGGCATTCATCACGTAACCGCCATCGCCACAGACCCGCAGGCCAATGTCGACTTCTTCGCCGGTGTGCTCGGCTTGCGGCTCGTCAAGAAGACCGTCAACTTCGACGACCCCGGCAGCTATCACCTGTACTACGGCGACGAGGTGGGAGGACCGGGAACCGCGATGACCTTCTTCGCCTGGCCCCATGGCCAGCGCGGCGCGCGCGGAGCCGGCCAGGCCACGGTCACGTCGTTTTCGGTGCCTGCAGCGAGCCTGGACTTCTGGAAAGATCGCCTCGCCGCCTTCGGCGTGCTACAGGAGCCGCAGGTGGAGCGATTCGGCCAGCAAACACTCGTTTTCTACGACCCCGACGGCCTGAAGCTGGAGCTCGTCGGCGACCCGGAGGCGGCCGAGCTGCCGGTGTGGACTGGAGGGCCCGTCGACGCCGAGCACGCACTCCGCGGGTTCCACTCGGTGACCCTCTCGACCCGGGAGCCGCGAAAGACCGAGCACATCCTCGCCGACCTGATGGGCTGGGAACGCGAGGCCGACGAAGGCGAGCGCATCCGGCTCGTGGCCGGCGCATCGGACCATCCCGGTCGCCGTGTTGATTTGCTCCGAACCGATGAGCCGATGGGCTGGGCGGCTGCCGGCACCGTTCACCACGTCGCGTTCCGCGCCGCGGACGACGCCGCCGAGCTCGACCTGCGCCGGCGGCTGGTCGACGCCGGGCAGCGCGTCACCGAGGTGCGCGAGCGCAACTACTTCCGCTCGGTGTACTTCCGCGAGCCCAACGGCGTGTTGTTCGAGATCGCCACGGATCCGCCGGGTTTCACGGTGGACGAGCCGGTGGCCACGCTGGGCTCCGAGCTCAAGCTCCCGGAATGGCTGGAGCCGCAGCGGGACGAAATCGAGGCGCTGCTGCCACCGATCGTGGTGCGCCCGGAGGCCGCCGACCCGGCGGCGAAAGCCATTGCACGCTCCGCGAAAGTGGACGCGAGGTGAGCGCGCCGATGACTGACGATTCCGCGCAGCAGGTGCACGAGGGCCAATCCGTACTCACCGGCGGCGCGGCGCCGGAAGAGGCGAAGGCCGCGGCGATCCTGCTGCACGGGCGCGGTGCGACCGCCCAGGACATCATGTCGCTTGCGGCCGAGCTCGGCCGCGACGACGTCGCGTATCTGGCACCGCAGGCCCGCGGGGGCTCATGGTACCCGCTCAGCTTCCTGGCGCCGATCGACGCGAACGAGCCCGGTCTGTCGTCGGCGCTCCGTGTCCTGGGTCGGCTTTGTGACCGCGTCGCGAAAGCCGACATCCCGCCGGAGCGCACGCTCCTGCTCGGATTCTCTCAGGGCGCCTGCCTGACCCTTGAATTCGCCGCTCGCAACGCCCGACGGTACGGCGGAATCGTCGCGCTCACCGGAGGCCTCATCGGCCCCCCCGGCGCGCCGCGAGACTACCCGGGCGAATTCCAGGGCACGCCGGTTCTTCTCGGATCGTCGATCCCCGACCCGCACGTACCCTGGGAGCGCGTCGAAGAAACTGCCCGGGTCTTCGAACGTTGCGGCGCCACCGTCGACCTGCGCGGCTACCCCGGAATGCCCCACACGGTGAATGGCGAGGAGCTCGAGCTCGCTCGCGCCATGCTGAATCGTATCGCGGACGACTAGGGGCCCGAGCAATGTCGAGACCACAGTCGACCAACGGGGCGAGACGAGCGCGGGCCCTCGACGCTTACGTGAAGTTGCATCGCTGCACTAATCTGCTGCGATCCCGCAGCGCGCAGTTCTTCGCCACGCACGGCCTCACCTACAGCCAGTTCGCCACCCTCGAGGTGCTCTATCATCGCGGACCATTGTGCCAGCGCGACATCGCCGCCAAGGTTCTGACGTCCGGTGGCAACTTGACGCTGGTGGTCGACAACCTGGAAAGGGCGGGAATGGTCGTCCGCCGAGCTGCGCCGGAAGACCGCCGGCGCAAGCTCGTCACGCTGACGGCGAAAGGCCGGCGCCTGATCGCCGGGATCTTTCCCGAGCACGCCCGACGGATCGATTCGTCTCTGCAAGCGCTGACCGGGCGCGAGCAGGAGCAGCTCGCCCGGCTGTGCAAGAAGCTCGGCCTCGCCTTGGGCGAGGACGGCTCGCAGTGATTCCGGGAACACCGCCCGTGGAGAAGACAGACTGGCAGGGCGCGGACGGCGAGCCCGGGGCGCCGCGAGGCCACACTGAAGTGCCGCCGCCTGCTTGAGGAAACAGCGCGCGTGCACTTTCATAGGCTTTGTTGCTCACCCCAGCCTGCTACCGGAAAGATCTTCGCGGCGAGGCGGCGCCCCGACGGCGTCGCTCGGCGAGCAGCGTACCTGACGGCGCCCGGCCGCGGTCGTGAATCGAGACGAGGTCAGCATGAGCGAGGTCACGCAGTATTCCAGGCGCGGCGCGGTGGGCGTCATCACGATCGACAGCCCGCCGGTGAACGGCCTCGGCCATGCTGTCCGGGCGGGGGTATTCCGCTATCTCGAGGCGGCTCTCGCGGACGACGACGTCGCCGCGGTCGTCATTCACGGTGGTGGCAGGATGTTCTCCGCCGGCGCCGACATCAAGGAGTTCGGCACCGACCTTGCGCTCCGCTCGCCAACGCTGGTGGAGGTCATCGACGCGGCCGAGAAAGCACACAAGCCGGTAGTCGTCGCCATCCACGGCGTGGCCGCCGGGGGTGGCTGCGAGTTCGCACTCGGTTGCCACTATCGCATCGCCGCAACCGATGCGCGCATCGGGCTTCCGGAGGTGAACCTGGGAATCATCCCGGGTGCCGGCGGCACGCAGCGCCTTCCGCGCCTCGTCGGTATGTCGGCAGCCCTGGACTTCATCGTCCAGGGTAAGCTCAACCCCGCGGCAAAGGCGCACGATATCGGCCTCGTCGATGAGCTGTTCGAGGGCGACGCGGCCGACGCGGGCGTCGCCTACGCCAACAGGCTCATGGCGGACGGGCGCGGCCCGCGGCGAACGCGCGACCAGAGCCCACCGGCCGGCGAGGCGGGGGTCCTCAAGTATTACCGCGACGAGGCGGCGTCGCGGGCGCGCGGCGTCGACGCACCGCTCGCCGCCATCGACTCCATCGCGAACACCGCCAGGCTCCCCTTCGACGAGGGGATGAAGGCGGAGCGCGAGATCTTCGTGCGCCTTGTCACCTCCGATCAATCCAAGGCCATGCGGCACGCCTTCTTCGCAGAGCGCGAAGTCGGCAAGATCCCCGATGTTCCGAAGGACACGCCGACGCGCGACATCGAGAAGGTCGGCGTCGTCGGCTGCGGCAACATGGGCCGGGGCGTCGCCATTGCGCTAGCCAACGCCGGCATACCGGTGAAGATCGTCGAGACCGGCCAGCAAGCACTGGACTCAGGGCTCGAAGCGATCGAGGAGGCCTACGAATCCTCCGTGGCCCGCGGCCGGCTGACACGGGATGAGAGCAAACGGATCCTCTCGAGCATCGCCGGCGGCCTCGATCTCGCCGAACTGTCCGATGCGGACGTCGTCATCGAGGCAATCCCGGACGACCTCGCGCTCAAGAAAGAAATCTTCGCGACGCTCGACGAAGTCTGCCGAACCGACAGCATCCTGGCGACAACGACTTCCGCTCTCGACGTCGACGAGATTGCCGGGGCGACCGCCCGGCCGGGGAGCGTCCTGGGTCTTCACTTCTTCCGGCCGGCCGATGCCGCGCGGTTGCTGGAGATTGCCCGCACCGATGCCACAGAGGCGGAGG
>CBDUAS010000334.1:0-5047 GCA_965365185.1 uncultured bacterium
AAGCGGCTCGCTACGAGGACCTGATTGCGGATATCGTGAGAGAGTTGCGCGGCGCGCTGGGCAGGGCGCACCGGGCGGGGATCGACCCCGAGCTGACGCTTGTCGATCCCGGCGTCGGTTTCGCCAAGCGTCCGCAGCAGAATTTCACGCTCTTGCGGCATTTGCCGGCGTTGCGCTCGCTCGGCCGGCCGATCGTCGTCGGACCCTCACGCAAGTCGTTCGTCGGCGCGGTTCTGGACCTGCCGCCGGAAGAGCGCCTCGAGGGGACGGCAGCGGCGGTCACGGCGGCGGTGCTGGCAGGAGCGCATATGATGCGGGTGCACGACGTGCAGGCCATGCGGCGCGCGGCCGCGGTGGCGGCGGCGATACGGAGTGAAGGAGTCGGATGGATTTCCTGATCGACAGACTGAGCCAGTTCGGGGTGAAGGACCTGGTCGAGGTGGCGATCATTTCCTACCTGTTCTACCGCCTCCTCCTGCTTCTGCGTCATACCCGCGCCATGCGGATGGTGTGGGGTCTGGTGGTCATCGCCCTGTTCGGGTTCGTCGCGCGTGTCGCCGAGTTCCGTACGCTCGACTACCTGCTCCGCAATGTCTACACGTACATCGTCATCGCCATCATCGTGCTGTTTCAAAACGAAATCCGGCGGCTGTTGACGAGCCTCGGGCGCACCGCATATCTCCGCAGCATGCGGCGAGGTGGCGACATCGACCCGATCGACGAGATCGTTACCGCTGCCACCGGCTTGGCGGCGAACCGGCATGGCGCCATCATCGTGTTCGAGCGGGAGATGTCGCTGCGGCAATACGCCGAGGCCGGCATCAACCTCGATGCCCTCGCCTCGTACGACCTGCTGGTATCGATCTTCAATCCCGCCACGCCGCTGCACGATGGCGCCGTGATCATGCGTCAGGGTCGCATTTCCGCTGCGGCCTGTTTCCTGCCGCTGACTCTCAACCCGCGGTTGTCACGGGAGCTCGGATCGCGCCACCGAGCCGCGATCGGCGTGACGGAAGAGACCGATGCAGTCGCCCTCGTGGTCTCGGAGGAGACCGGCAAGATCTCGGTCGTCGTCGAGGGGCAAATGGAACGCGGGCTCGACGGCGACCGGCTCGGCGAGCGTCTGCGCGACCTGCTCGGATTCACGCCGCCCGAGCACGAAGAAGAGCCCAAGCTGACCGACAGCTCCCCCGACCTTCCTCGGGTGCACACGGCGGAGGTGCAGGAATGAGCGTCCTTCGCACGATCATCCGAACCATCGAGCCGCACCCGGGTGAGCACTTCAAGGACAAAGCCATCGCCGTCAGCCTGGCGCTGATGCTGTGGGTGGTGGTCGCCGGCGAAGGCGAGCTGCGTATCGTCCAGGATGTGCCCGTGCAGCACGTCAAACTGCCCGCCGGCCTAGCCATTGCGGCGCCGTGGGAAGACGCCGTCACCGTGCGCGCCCGCGGCCTGCGGGCGGAGCTCGACAACCTGACTCCTGGCTTGCTGTCTCCTACCATCGACCTGTCGGGAGCCGTGCTGGGCGACAACTTCTTTCCGCTCGAAGATGCCGATCTCGGGGCTCCGCGCGGGGTCGAGATCGTCGGCATCGATCCGGCACAGATTCTCATCGTCGTCGAGGAAAAGGTCGAGAAAGAGGTGATCGTCGCGGCGGTCACCTCCGGCGAGCCGGCCCCCGGGTTCCAGGTCGTGGGCCGCCGCACGGAACCGGAGACAGTGGTGGTCGCGGGACCGAAGTCGCTCGTCGACGGGCTGGAACGCGTCATTACCTCCAACGTCGACATCACCGGGCGTCGCCGGCCGTTCTTGCAGGCCGTGACGCTCATTCCCGAGGACCCGCTGATCGAGCTGCCGCAGCGGCGCACCGTGCAGCTCTCCATCGACATCGTCGAACAAACGGTCAACGAGCAGTTCGACGGCGTGCGGGTGGTGGTCATCAACAACGATTTGCGCGTGACCGTCAATCCGCAGGAGTTGTCGGTCGTGATCAGCGCCCCACCCTCGGTGCTCGATCAGATCGATGTCGAGCGCATGCAGATGGTGATCAACGCCGGCGGGCTCGAGCCGCGCCGCGAGGACTACCTGCTGGAGCCCCAGGTGCAGTTCGAACAGGAGGGCCTGGCCGAGCTCGTGGAGGTCATCGCCATCCTGCCGCAGCGTCGCATCAACGTGCACGTCTACGATCAGCCGGAGCGCCCATGACCGATCCGGCCAACCGCGCCAGGCTGTTCGGTACCGACGGCGTACGCGGCGTCGCCAACGTCGAGCCCATGACGGTGGAGACGTGCGTGCGTCTGGGACGCTCCGCCGCGCATGTGTTCAAGGACGGCACCTACCGGCACCGGATCCTCATCGGCAAGGACACGCGCCTGTCCGGCTACATGCTGGAAAACGCCCTGGTCGCCGGTATCTGCTCGATGGGCGTCGACGCCTTGCTGGTGGGGCCGCTGCCGACGCCGGGGATCGCCTACGTGACCCGCAGCTTGCGCGCCGACGCGGGCATCGTCATCTCCGCCTCCCACAACCCCTACCAGGACAACGGCATCAAGTTCTTCTCGCCCGACGGCTTCAAGCTCAACGACGATACCGAGCACGAGATCGAGGAGCTCACCTTCACGCGCAGGATCGACGGCATCCGACCGACCGCACACGAGGTCGGCCGGGCGCGGCGCATCGACGATGCCGCCGGCCGCTACGTCGAGCACGTGAAGCGCTCGGTTCCCGGCGACCTGACGCTCGAAGGGCTGAACGTCGTCATTGACTGCGGCAACGGTGCGGGCTACAAGGTCGGTCCCTGGGTCCTGGAGGAGCTGGGTGCAGCAAGGGCGCTGGTGGGCGTGGCCCCCAACGGCATGAACATCAACGACGGCGTCGGCTCGATGCACTTCGACAACGCCGCCGCCAAGGTGCGCGAGCTGGGCGCCGACGTCGGCATCTGTCTCGATGGCGATGCCGATCGTTGCCTGCTGATCGACGAAAAGGGCGGGCTGGTCGACGGCGACAGTGTGCTGGCGATGTGCGGCCGCGCCTGGAAGAAGAAGGGCGTCCTCGCCAACGATACGGTCGTCGCCACGGTCATGAGCAACCTCGGGCTGGAGCGCTCGCTGGCGGAGGTGGGCGTGTCGGTCGAGCGCACGCGCGTCGGTGATCGTTTCGTCGTTGAAACGATGCGCGAGGGGGGATACAACCTCGGCGGCGAGCAGTCGGGACACACGGTGTTTCTCGACTACGCCACCACGGGCGACGGCATGGTGACGGCCTTGCAGGTGCTGTGCATCATGGCGGAGACGGGCAGGCCGCTTTCCGAGCTGGCGGCGTGCATGACACCGATGCCGCAGGTGCTCGAGAACGTCGAGATCCGCGAGCGCAGGCCGATAGAGCGACTTCCCGTGGTGATGGAGGCCATCAACGATGCCGAGTCGACGCTCGGTGCGCACGGTCGCGTGCTGGTGCGTTACTCGGGCACGCAACCGCTGGCCCGGGTGATGATCGAAGGCGAGAACGAGAAGCAGATCCGCGAGCTCGCCGCTGCGATCGTCGCGGCCCTGCGCGATTCCATCGGAGACGTGTAGCGATGCCCGAAAACATCTTTCTCGGCGTGAACATCGATCACATTGCCACGCTGCGGCAAGCGCGCCGGGCGCCGGAGCCCGACCCCGTACAGGCCGCGGTGCTCGCCGAGCTGGGCGGCGCCGACGGCATCACCGTGCATATCCGCTCCGACCGGCGCCACATCAACGAGCGCGACGTGGCGCTGCTGGCCGCCACCGTCAAGACCCATCTCAACGTGGAGATGGCGGCGACCGACGAGATGCTCGAGATCGCCGGCGAACACCGGCCGGACAACGTCACCCTGGTGCCCGAGCGGCCCGACGAGGTCACCACCGAGGGTGGCCTCGACGTCGCTGCCGATCCACAGCGGCTGAAGGATGCGGTCGATGCCCTGCGGGGCATGGACATGACGGTATCGATCTTCCTCGATCCCGATCCGGCGCAGATCGACGCGGCGGCGGGGCTCGATGCCGACCAGATCGAGATCAACACGGCTGCGTACGCCGACGCCTCCGAGACCCGCAAGGCCGCACCCATCGAGGCCGAGCGGCAGAAGGTCGCCGAGGTCGCCGCCCGCGCCCATGCTGCGGGCCTGCGGGTGGCCGCCGGCCACGGTCTCACCTACCGCAACGTCGGTGCCATCGTCGCCATCCCCGAGATCATCGAGCTCAACATCGGCCACAACATCGTCGCCCGCTCGACCTTCGTCGGGCTGGAGCAGGCGGTGCGGGAGATGAAGGCGCTGATGATCCGATAGGGGAGTGCCGCGCCGGCACCTCCGCTTGGCCGCCCCGATGTGGCTTTCTGCTTGCCGAGCGCCGAGCACTTGTTTGAAGGCCCGCCGCCCGCCCCCGCCGCTCGGCGCAAGACCGAGAGACGTCCTCCGGCCGTTCAGGTCGTAGTCGAATGTGAGGGTCGATACGTGCGTGTCATATCCAGTTCCGTCGTAGTCCCGCAGCTTCAAGGTATCTGAGCGTAGCTGTCCCTTCTGGTCATAGGTGCGACTCACTCGGGCGTCGCCATTCCACGCTTGGGTCATGTTGCCCATGACGTCGTAACCATACGTATCGACACGTCGCGCGATCTCCCACTCGCCGTCGGCGTTGGCGTACACCGGCCATTTCACCCCACCCAGATGGTCCCAGCAGAGCCCGGGTGTGGTGCAAATGGTTGACTGGTGAGTGACCGATGGCACGATACGCCGTAGCAACCGACCCAGCACGTCGTACTGCATCCTGATGGTCTTGCCGCTCGGTCGCACGATCGCCGTCAGGTTCCCACTGGCGTCGTAGATCTTCTCCGTCCGGTGGCCGCTCTCGATCGTCGCCGTGTCCCGTCCGGCGTAATCGTACTCGTACTGCGTGGTGAGGATACCTACTCCAGCCCGATTCGGCCGGGCCAAGCGATCCACACGCTCGGGTTGACCGTTGGCGTTGTATGTCGTGCGAACCACCAGCGTATCCGCCGGAGCCGTCACGCTTCCCATCTCCGG
>CBDUAS010000335.1:0-4999 GCA_965365185.1 uncultured bacterium
CCGCCACCGCAAGCAACCGCCGCCGCAAGGGCAAGAAGAAGGACCGTGAATCGGAACAACAGGGGACGATGAAGACATCTAATCAAGGTTCACCTCAGTCGCACGCTTCGCCGTCACCGGGCGCCGCGCGCCCCGGTAACGAGAATCACGCCGCAAAGGAGGAACGGCCGGGCCACATGCCCGGTTAGCTTCGTTTACCCGAAGACCGCAATCAAGTCCGCCGGGGTCGCGGGCGGCTGCGAGCGCTATTCGAGATTCAGCTCCACGCCGCCTGCCATTCCGGCGACGAGATTGTAGAGCGCCGACATGAGCGCGCCTCCCACAAAACCCGCGACGCCGTAGAACACCGGCAGGATGATGACGGCGCCGACGCCGAAGACCAGCCCCAAGGCCCCACCGCCACCGCTGTCGGCGATTCCCGCCCCTAACACGGACAAGAGCGCGAACAACAACCCGATCAGGAAGCCGATGACCGCGTACAACGTCCCCAACATCTTGGCCAGTGAGAAGACACCGATGCTCTTGAGAACCATCACGTACTCTCCCGTCTGTTGAACACGTACTGTTCGGTCCGCAACAAAGAGTGGTGGGCACCCATACTAGTAGACTGTAACGGAAGAATCGTTACCGTCCATCAGGCAGGTTCTGCCCGCGTTTCGTAGTGGCGGGACCGCTCGTCGAACCTTTCCAGGAGGGCGCGCGCCGCATCCGGCACGACGGCCTCAGCGTACTCGTCTCCACCGAAATCCCGCACGGCTTGCATCGATGCGAACCAGAGTATGGTGACGAACTCGACCTGGTCGCCGTCGCGGCGTCGCAGGAGGTGGGCGCCCCGGTAGCCGTCGATTCCACGGCCGGCGATATCGGGCAGAACGGTCCCGCGCAACAGCGCGTCGTAGGCATCGGCGTTCGCGGGAACTGTCCATCCGTGCCACACCCTCGCGATCATTCTCGTTGGCTCTCCGGTCATCGGTTTGGCTTGCTCCCCCCACGGTCAGTGGGCTTGGCCGAGACGTTCCGCGATCGCGGCGCCCGGCGCGAAGCGGCGCTGCCGACCGGTGTCTCAGTGTTGATCTCGAGGCGTGAGCGACCGGGGCTCGTAGTCCACGAGCACGGGAGGCTGCGTCTCCTCTGTCTCGAACAGTGCGAGTGCCGCGGCGAGGACTGCGTGCTGGCGGTCGGCGTCTCCCGGTGTGTCCAGCGGGAATCCGTGTCGAAACGGCACGTATAGGGCGCGAGGCGGCCGTACCCGTTCGGCCACGTCGCGCAGGAGCTGGAGCACCACGGTGGCGATGCCCTGCCGTTCGAGCTCGGCGGCGGCCAGACACACGGTCTGGTTGCAGACCGGTCAGACGGGGACGAGCAGGGCAATGTCGACACTGTCCTCGCGCAGGCGCGAAGAAAACGCCGGCGCGACGTCCCGGGTGAAGCGCCCCGGCGCGGTGATCGAGCCCATCAGCGAGACGTGCTCACTCGCCAGCCCGCCGATCCGACCGGTGTCTACGAGCTCGCGGGCGCGGTCGAGAGGAAACGCCAGGTTGGCGTCCCGCTGGACGCCCGTGTGGTCGTAGGAGCGGCTGCGATGCGTGTCGATGAGGGCGGAAACATCGGTATCGCCGGGAATCAACCGTACGCTGTAATCGCCCCCTTTGACCTTCTTGTCGAAGGGCTCCTGGCCCGGCAACACCAGCCCCGCCGTCGACACCAGCGCCAGCCGGCAGGCGCTCAGCGGTTTGTCGAGAACGACCCAGGGTACCGGGTCGATGCGGCGCCAGCGGTAGCCTTTGAGGAATATGCGGTCTTTGAGCGAGAACTCGCTGATGTCTCCCATTCCGGGAGGATAGCGCCTGGCAGGGTGGCGCAGAACTCCCGAGAGGCTTTCAAAGAACCGGCTAGGGCCCGACGGCGCCATGGATCGCCGCGGTCAGCGCCGCGGGCTCGTCGGTGCCGATACGGTACCGCTTGCCCGAGCGCATCTCGATCTCTACTGCGTCGAAGCCGGACACGTTGTACAGCCAGCCGCGCGGGGTCAGCCGTATTCCCCAGCCGTAGTACCACTTGTTGCGAACCGGCCGGGCGGCAACGATCTCGTCGAGGGGGAAGGTGCGTCCGACGAGGCCGATGCCGAAACGAAAGCGGAGGTGCTCCCGGGTGACCTCGACACGAAGGCGGTAGAAGAGCACCAGCACAGCCAGGCACACGATCCACACGACGACGGCGACCGTGGCCAGCCCCGCAGTGGCCAGAACGAGGGTCATGAACACGCCGAAGGGACCAACCGCCAGTACCACCAGCGTGCCGAATTGATCGTGGCTGTAGCTCACCTGCCCGGACCCCGCGAGGCGTCCGCTGTCGTTACGGACGCTGCGTCAGAATGCCGAAACCTGCGTCGCCATCTCGATGAACCGCGCGATGTTGCGCTTCAGGTTCATCAGCTCTTCCTCATGCACATACATCATATGGCCCGCCTCGTAGAAGTTGTGCTTGATGTTGCCGCGCAGCTCCGCCGGCAGGTTCATGTGATCGGTCGTCCACTCCATGGCGAAGAACGGGGTCGCCAGGTCGTAGTAGCCGTTCTCGATCTGCACCTTCAGGTTGGGGTTCCGGATCATCGCCTGCTCGAGATCGGAAGCGACGTACGTCGCCCCCTGCCAACCGCGACCGCCGCCGGCACGGTTCCAGTTCCAGCCGCGGGTACCGCCGCCGGTGCGGTAGGTCTCGGAAGTCTCGAATCCCAGCTCGTCGCGCAGGTAGCGATTGATCGCTGCCGTATACGCTCCCGTGATCGCCGACGACTGCGGATCGTAGCCGGCGTTCTCGCTCAGCAGGTCGTTGGTAAACCCGTCGTATCGGGCGTCGAGACGTGACGTCACCATTCCCTGGTTGCGCTGCAGCTCGGCACGAAACTGCGTTGCATTTACCCGCAGGTTCGCCTTCTCCAGGTAATCCTCAGAGAGTCCGGTGTACTCCGCCAGCTTGGCGCGAACGGCTGTCACTTGAGCCGCCGGGGCCGAGGCGCCCTGGGCCAGAACGTGCGCGTAGTCACCGACGGCGAACGTTCGCACATCGTCGAGCCAGGCCTCGAGATCGTCCGGCCACGGCACGGCGCCGTGGTACGCCGCGGTGATCGCGTATGTCGGCAAATAGGTGATGTACGAGGTGTCATGCCCCGGGGCAAACAGCAGAGTCTCGAAATCGAGCACCGCCGAGATCAGCACCACGCCGGAGAAGTCCATGCCGGCGCGGTTCTGCAGCATGTTCACCAGGACGGCGGAGCGGGTGGTGCCGTAGCTCTCGCCCATGAGGAACTTGGGGGAGTTCCAGCGCTGGTTGCGGGTGATGTACCGGGAGATGAACTGGGTGAGCGATGCGGCGTCTTCATCGATGCCCCAGAAGTCGCTTCCCTCGCCGGCGCCGACCACGCGGCTGAACCCGGTGCCGATCGGATCGATGAACACCATGTCGGTGACATCGATGAGCGTGCCGGGATTATCGACCAGGTCGTAGGGCGGCGGCGGCGTCGGCCCGGAGTCGTTCACCGGGACTCGCTTGGGGCCGAATGCCCCCATGTGCAGCCAAACTGACGCCGACCCCGGCCCACCGTTGTAGATGAACGAGATGGGGCGGGTGGAAGAGTCCGCGTCGTCTCGCGTGTAAGCCGTGTAGTAGAGGCTTCCGGTGACATCACCGTCGTCATTGACCAAGTGCATGGTGGCGGCCGTGGCCGTGTACGGAACGGTCTCTCCATCGACGACGATCGTGTGCTGGGTGACAGACGATTGCTCGTCGGGCACGGCAGCCATCTGGCGAGGCGCCTCGGTGACGTCTGCACCCCGTCCGCCGCGCTGCTGCGCCTGTATCGGTGCGGCCAGCAACGCCAGGGCCACGGCCACCAGTGCGATCTTGTTGAAGCTCATCGGCTCTCCTCCGTTGGGTGTCTGGCTGTCTGTGGTCACGGTCAGGCTCCCCCGTCGCGGACCCGAAGCCGCGCCGCCGTCGAGGCGCGATTGCCATCGGCGGACGGCGAGATCGGGGTCCCGGGCACGGCCGTGAATCGGATCGCCCGTTTCAGTGGGAATGGCCCGGAGCGTGGGCGTGAACGAAGAAGCCAAGGCCATCACCGTGGCGACCTCGACGACGACGTCGAAGTGCAGCACCTGGCCCGCCAGTGGGTGGTTGCCGTCGATGACGACCCCCTCGTCGTTGACTTCCTGTACAACGACCACCTGCGATTCGCCTTCCGGACTGCGAGCCTCGAACTGCATCCCCGGCTCCACGGACTCGATTCCCTCGAACGCGCTCCGCGGCACGGTCTGAACCAGATCGGCATCGACCTCGCCGTAGGCGTCCTGCGGCTGGATCGTAACCTGGATCTCGTCGCCAACGGACTTGCCGGTGAGCGCCTCCTCCAGTCCGGGAATGATGTTCTGGGCGCCATGGAGGTACATCAGCGGATCACCCCCGGAGGAGGAATCGAGTTGCTCTCCCTCCTTGTCGGTGAGCGTGTAATGGATGGAAACGACGTGTTTGTCTGCGATCGTCAAGACGTTCTCCGAAGGTGCTGAAAGTTCGCGATGATACCAACCTTAGAGGGCCAAGCGCCGAACCGCACCCCACCGCTACAACCTCAGATCAACGTACGCCGCCCCATAGGCGCATGAGCACGAAGATGCCGATCATCGAGAACGCCAGCGCCAGCTTGGCGGCGACGCCGATCGCCAGGCCGATCGTGGCACCCAGGCCGGCGGCTCCGGCCTCCCGCAGGCTGCGATCCGCGAGCAATTCGCCGAGTACGGCACCGCAGAACGGCCCGAGCACGATCCCCGGGAGGCCGAAAAACAAACCGACGACCACCCCCGCGAGCGCTCCCATGACGGCATACGAGCTGGCGCCGAAACCCTTCGCGCCGAGCGCTCCGCCGGCAAGGTCGACGAGGTAGGTCAGCGCCGCCATGACGGCGAGCAAGGTCAGGGTCCAGGGCCCGACGTAGGCGAAGTCT
>CBDUAS010000336.1:0-4977 GCA_965365185.1 uncultured bacterium
ATAGGCAACGCAAGATACACCGGGGACCGCGCCGGCCAGACGGCGCGGCAGGGATTTCCACGACTCGATGGCGCCCAGGCCGTGATGAAGGAAAACGGCCCGCACCTCCGCGGGCTCACTGCCGCCCCAGGAGCGTAGCCGGAGTCGATGCCCGCCTGATGATGTGTACCGCGTTCTGATCAGCGTGTGCTCGAGTGAAAGACGTCGGTTTGCAGGCGCAGCGGCGACGCAGGCAGCGGTCCGCCGATGCCTACCGGCGGATCGCCGCCGATGACCACGTCGGTAGGCGGCGGCACCGTGGTCGGCGAGGGCAAAAGCGGGAACGTCCACACGATGTGAAAGTCGCGGGAGCCGGCCGCGATGCCGGTGTAGTCGCCGAGAAAATACTCGCGTGCCCAGGCGGCCCAGCGGATGTCGCTGGTCACCGGGCTGAGGCGCCGCCGCGGCTCGAAGCTCATACCCTTGTCCCGCGAAATGCTGACGTATTGGTCGATACCGAAGGCGCGGGCGGGGTCATTCTCCAGACTGGTGTAGCTGACCGCGACCTCACCGCGTCCGTTCACCGCGACCGCAGCAGTGAACGTCGGCGCGTCACCCGGGCCGCCACTGACGCGCATCGGCGTGGACCAGGTCACGCCGCCGTCGCGCGAGTAAGAGATCGTGGTCTGATCGACTCCCGTCCAGCGCCCGTCTGCCCACACGAGGTACAGATCGCCGGAAGAGTCGTCTACCGCCATGGAGGGCAGGATCGAGCCGTCGCGAACGAACGGCACGCTCGAGCTGCGCAGCGTCTGGATCACCCGCGGCGTCGAGAACGTCGCCCCGCCGTCGGCGCTCGTCGACAGGAAGATGAACAACCCCTCGGTGCCGACGATGCTACCGGCCCACATCACATAGACCGTACCGTCCGGTCCGACCCGCGGGACGGCGCCGATGTTCGAGCCTTCGGTGCGCAGAACCAACGGAGCCTGATAGCTCGCCCCACCGTCGGTCGACCGCGAGACCAACAGATGCTGTGCGGCGAAGCCGTCATCCTGGGCGACGTTGATGTCCCAGGCGACGTACACGTTGCCACGATGCGGGCTGGACTCCTGCGTGTCTACCTCGATGGCCTCCTTGTCGTTGAAATCCAGATCGGCGCGAAATACGGTCACCGGCGGCCCCCACGTCAGCCCTCCGTCGGTCGATACGCTGACCCCGATCTGGTTCGCCGGATTTGTCTCGTTGAAGTCGAGGCTGACGTAGTAAACGCGGTTGTCGGGCCCGAATGCTACCCAGGGATCGGAGGCCCGCTCCCACGGCCCGCCGAGCTCCTGCGTGAGCTGCGGCAAGCTACCTTCCGTCCAGGTAATCCCGCCATCCATCGACGTCGCGTAGTTCAGTGCCCGGGCGCCGCCGTCACGAAACCGGCTTTCCTGGTAGACGGCCACGATGTTGCTGTCGTTCTGCGGGTTTACATCAACGTCAGGCTCAGCCTGTGACCAGGGGTTGGTCGCGGCGCCGGGAGGTAACAGATCGTTGTTGATGCGTGTCGGACCGCTGACCGCAGCGTCGACGAAGGCATCGGTGACGGCCAACACGAAGAAATCCGCCGGAATCGGCGCCGCTGGCGGTGGCGTTGCGGCCAGGGGCTGCGGTTTCCCGGGGTACGGGAGCCGGTGTTCCCGGATCCAGCGCGCACGAGAGAACTCCTGGGCCTCCGCCGGCAGCGGAAAGACCTTACCCGGCTCTCGCGGAGCGGCTGCCTGCGCTCCGGCCTGGGCCGAGGAAGCCCGCGTTGGAGTGAGGCCAGCAAGGAGGACGAGGAGAAGAAACGACGTGATGCCGGGGCGAGTCGTGCGCATCGAGGGCCTTTTTCAGCTTTGCCGCAGGGGCTCGATCGGCCTCGATCAGGCTCGATCAGGCTCGATCAGGCTCGATCAGGCTCGATCCTAACACTCACCCTCACCACTCATAGAAACCGCGCCCCGTCTTCTTGCCCAGGTGCCCTTCGCGAACCATCCGCTCGAGGATCTCCGGGGGGCGAAACGCCTCGCTGCCGAGCGTCTCGTGCAGGTATCGGGCGATCGCCAGACGCACGTCCAAACCGACCAGATCGGTGAGCTTCAGCGGTCCCATGGGGTGTCGGTATCCGAGCTCCATGGCGGTGTCGATGTCCGCCGCCGAGGCGACGCCTTGTTCCACCATGCGCATGGCCTCCAGACCCAGCACGATGCCCAGCCGGCTGGTGGCAAAGCCCGGCACGTCGTTGACCACGACCGCCGTCTTGCCCATCGACTCGCTCACCGTCGTCGCTGCCTGCAGAACTTCCGGCCGCGTGGCCGCGTGGCGCACGATCTCCACCAGCTTCATGACGTGCACCGGGTTGAAGAAGTGCATGCCGATGAGCCGGCCCGGATCCTCGAGCGCCTCGGCGATCGCGCCGATGCTCAGGGAGCTGGTGTTGGTCGCCAGGACTGCGCCCGTCGCGGCTGCCGACTCCAGCCGGGCGAACACCGAGCGCTTCAGCTCCAGGTCCTCCGGAACCGCCTCGACGATGAGGTCGGCACCGTCGGCCAGCTTCTCCAGCTCGGTGGTGGTGTCGATGCGCCGCAAGGTGGCGGCGGCCGCGTCGTCCTCCACCTTGCCGAGCTCGACGCCCTTCTCCAGGTTTGCGCGGATCTTGTCCAGGCCCGCTGCCAACAGATCGTCGTCGACGTCGCAAAGAACCGTGGAGTATCCCGCCTGTGCCGCGACCTGCGCGATGCCGTGGCCCATGGTGCCGGCGCCTAGCACGCCGACGCGCTCGATCCTCATCGTCCCTCTCCCTTCTGCAGCGGGCGGGCGAAGCGATCGTCCACGCGGCCGGCCGCCTCGGATAGCGGCGGATCAGGCGCTGTTACGCTCGCCCCAGGGATCGGCGACGTGGACGTTCCAGGCGAGGTGGAGCTTTTCCATCAGGCGGATCGTCCACCAGGTCACGTCCACCTCCCACCAGCGCAAACCGTGGCGCGCGGAGCGGGCGAATGCATGATGGTTGTTGTGCCAACCCTCGCCGAACGACAGCAGTGCCACCCACCAGTTGTTCGTCGAAAACTCCCGCGTCTCGAAGTTGCGATAGCCCCAGGTGTGTCCCGCCGAGTTGACGAACCAGGTGGCGTGGTAGGAAAACACCGTACGCACGCAGACCCCCCAGATAAACCACGGCATACCGCCAATGGCATACAGGATCACCGCCAGGACGATCTGCGGTGCCCAGTAGTACTTGTCGAGCCAGCGATGGACCGGGTCGCGCTGCATGTCCATCGCCAGCTCCCGCGGCTCGCGGCCGAGGGGATCCCGGGTGACGCACCAGAGAACGTGCGCCCAATTGAACCCGTGTTTGGGCGAGTGGGGATCGGCATCGGTGTCGGAGTCGCGATGATGCATACGATGCGTTCCGACCCAATGGATCGGGCTTCCCTGAACGCTCAGGGCGCCGCAGGCTGTAATGAGGTATTCGATCGGCTTGTAGGTCTGGAAGCTGCGATGTGTCAACAGCCGATGAAACCCCAGACAGACACCGATCCCACCGGACAGCCACCAGAGGAAAAGGGACACGGCGAGCGCGCCCCAGGTGAAATAGAAGGGCGCGAACAACGCACCGACGTGCAGCGCCGCGATGCCCAGGAAGCTCGTCCAGTTGATGTTGTCCCACCGCAAGCGGTGGGCGTCGTCTCTCGTTACAGTCTGTTTGATGCTGGCCATCTCACTCGTGGTAGCTACGGGCGGTGTCGCAAGACCACACCTGCGCCGGAAAGGTCGGCTGCAGGGGCTGAGGCCGAAGCCGTTCGATCGTCGGCCTTCGATTCTAGCCGTCGCGGAGGTCGCGGCCAACCCGCGTCCCGGTTCTGCTTCACGTTGGCTCCCTGCATCGTCGCATCCCTGAGGGTACACTTCCTGCGGCCCGCTTTCTCCCGGTGATCAATACCCTGGATGACCCAATGAGCTACCCGGACACTGCCCGCGCCCGCATCGACACGCCGCTCGGCGAGCGTACGATCTACCGACTCGACGCTCTCGAAGCCCTCGGCGACCTGGCGACGCTGCCGTACACCATCAAGGTCCTTCTCGAAGCATGCCTGCGCCGTCACGACGGCCACGTGGTAACGGACGCACACGTCGAGGCGCTGGCCGGTTACGACGCTCGCGACGTCGCGGAAACCGAGATTCCGTTCACCCCCGGCCGGGTCGTGCTGCAGGACTTCACCGGTGTTCCGGCGGTCGTCGACCTGGCCGCCATGCGATCGGCGATGCAGCGAATGGGCGGAGACCCGGCGCTGGTCAATCCTCTGGTGCCGTGCGACCTGGTCATCGATCATTCGGTACAGGTCGACGCGTTCAACAGCGACATGGCGCTTGCCATCAACAGCGAGAAGGAGTTCGCGCGCAACCGCGAGCGCTACGAGTTCTTGAAGTGGGGCCAGAGCGCGCTCGACAACTTCCGCGTCGTGCCACCCGCCACCGGCATCGTGCATCAGGTCAACCTCGAGTACCTGGGAAGGGTCGTCTGGGAGCACGAGAACGTGCTGTACCCCGACTCGCTGGTCGGCACCGATTCGCACACGACGATGATCAACGGGTTGGGCATACTGGGCTGGGGCGTCGGCGGCATCGAAGCCGAAGCGGTGATGCTCGGCCAGCCCGTCTACATGCTGATTCCCGAGGTCGTGGGGTTTCGCCTTACCGGCAAGCTCGCGGATGGCGCCACCGCCACGGATCTCGTGTTGCGGGTCACGCAGATGCTGCGCCGGCATGGAGTGGTAGGCAAGTTCGTCGAGTTCTTCGGTTCCGGGCTTGACGAGATGCCCCTGGCCAACCGCGCCACCGTCGCCAACATGGCGCCGGAGTATGGCGCCACCTGCGGCTTCTTTCCGGTCGATCAGAGGACGCTCGACTACCTCCGCGATACCGGCCGCGAACCACGGCTCGTCGACACCGTCGAGCAGTACTGTATCG
>CBDUAS010000337.1:0-4972 GCA_965365185.1 uncultured bacterium
CCGCCTCGAGGAGCGCGTCGCGATCGTCAGCGACGGCCTCTGGCGCTCGCACTTCGGCTTCGATGACGAGGTGCTCGGGCGCACCATGGTGCTCGAAAACGAGACCTACACGGTGATCGGCGTGATGCCACCCGACTTCCACTTCCAGGCCCCCTTCGACGACACGCAGCTATGGTTGCCGCTGTCCGCGGCGCAGGCGCGCGAGGAACGATCGCCCTTCGCCATCGCGCGGTTGGTGGCCGGGGTGAGCGTCGAGGCCGCGAACGAGGAGCTGGTTGCCATCGCGGCGAACGCGACGGAGCAGACCGGTGAGGAAGTCTGGGCGGGCCGGGCGCGCCGCCCCCAGGACCTGTACGGCGACACCTTCCGCACCTCGTTGCTGGTGCTGCAGGCCGCCGTGGCGCTGGTGCTGCTCATCGCCTGCGCCAACGTCGCCAACCTGCTGCTGGCGCGCGGCACGACGCAGCGCGAGGAAATGGCGATGCGGGCCGCCATCGGTGCCCCGCGCGGACGCCTTTTCCGCCAGCTTCTCACCGAGCACCTGCTGCTGGCGACCACCGGCGGGCTGCTCGGATATGCGCTTGCGCGTGCTTCGGTAGCGCTCCTCCTGTGGCTGCGGCCGGAGGAGCTCGACGGCCTCGCCCTGGTGCGGGTCGACGCCCGGGTCTTCTTCTTTGCCGTCGTCGTCGCCACGCTGACCGGCCTCGTCTTCGGCGCCGCGCCGGCGTGGCAGGCATCGCGCCTGGAACTTTCGACACGGCTGCGGCGGCTGGGCCGGCCAGGCTCGGCCGCACACGGGTCGACGATGTTGCGCAACGGTTTGGTCGCGACCGAAGTCGCGCTGGCGCTGATCCTTCTGCTCGTCGCCGGGCTGCTGCTTTCGAGCTTCGGCAGGCTGGTCGGCGCGGATCTCGGCTTCGAGACCGAGAACGTGTTGACGATGTCGATCAGCCTTCCGGAAGCTCGTTACCCGGAAGATGCCCAGCGCATCGCGTTTCGCCAGGACCTGGAATCCCGCGTCCGCCAGGTGGCGGGATCCCGCCTCGAGGCATTGGGGGTGAGCAGCGGGCCACTGCCGACGCTGGGGATCCTGTTCGGAACCTACGCCGCCGAGGGAGAGGAACCGTTGCCCGCCTTCACCGACATGGCGGCGCACGCCGGTTGGGTCTCCCCCGGATTCTTCGACGCGCTGAGCATCGACCTGGTCGCCGGTCGCGGGTTCGTAGCCGAGGACGCCGACAGCGCAGAGAACCCGGTCATCATCAACGCGGCATGGGCGGAGCAGATGTGGGGCGACCGCGAAGCAGTGGGCCGGCGCTTTCTCGACCCGGAAGGTGAATCGAAACCCTACACCGTGGTCGGCGTGGTCGAAGACGCCAAGCTCGCCGGGCCGGTCGGCGGGTTAGGTGACCTGTTCGTCTTTCTCCCGCTGTCGAGCTTCGCCGCGTTCTCGCTCGTCGTGCGGACGTCCGACGACCCTCGTCCGCTGATCGACGACATCAAGGCGCAGATCTGGGATCTCGATCCGGACCTGCCGATCAAGAACGTTGCCCTGCTCGACGATGCCTACGCTCGCCGGCTCGCCTCGCAGCGCTTCAACCTCGTTCTGATGGGCATCTTCGCCGGCATCGCGCTCTCGCTCGCTCTCATCGGCGTTTACGGCGTGCTGTCGTATGCGGTGGGTCGACGAACGCACGAGATCGGCATTCGCATCGCGCTGGGCGCCCGCGGCGAGAACGTCGTACCGATGATCGCCTGGCAGGGTATGCGCATGGTCCTGCTGGGCGTCGTCATCGGCGTGGCCGGGGCCGCCGCGCTGACCCGCTTTATCGAGAGCCTGCTGTTCGAGGTCTCGGCAGTCGATCCGCTGACGTACGTCGCCGTGGTGGCGGCACTGGTTGCGGTCGCGCTGCTGGCCTGCCTGCTGCCGGCCCTGCGCGCGGCCCGGCTGGACGCGATGGAGGCGCTGCGGCGCACCTGAGCCGCTCGGCTCGGGATCCGGGTCGCTCGCCCCGGGGGCAGCAGCTTTCAGCGTTGAACCTCCCGGGTGAAATGACGAGCCTGGACGTGGGGGGCATATACTGGGGCGCGCAGCTAGCCTCCGAACCTCGACCGGGTGGCGCCGCGTGAGTCGGGCTGTCGACCTGATCGCGGTCCGCCCGCGACGCGAGCCCATTGCCAGGCCAAAGGAAAAAGCCATGCACTACGCCCTCTTCTACGACCTGGTCGACAACGCCATCGAAGCCCGTGCCCCCTATCGCGATGCCCACCTCGGACTTGCGAAAGAAGCCTACGAGAACGGCTTCCTGGTGATGGCCGGGGCGTTTACCGATCCGCCGGATACGAGCTTGCTGGTCTTCCGGGCCGACGATCGCGCCGCGGTCGAGGAGTTCGCCCGCAACGATCCCTACGTCATCAACGGCGTGGCAAAGAAGTGGACAGTGCGGGAATGGATGGTGGTGCTGCCGGGGGATTGACAGACGGCCCGTTCGATCGGCTGCAACTATTCGTCGATAGCGGCGTCTTATTCACTGTCGGGCGATGAACGCCGACCGGCGTGAAATCACGCGAGACCGGGAGCCGCTGGACATGACGGTCGAAACCGAGCGAGCCCTCCGCTCACTCGTCGTTGCAGCCCTCGCCGCCGTTTTTCTGCCGACGGCGTGCTCACCTCCTCATGAGGCCGGCGCGCCTTTGTCCGGGCAAACGTTCGAGGTCGTCGAGGAGGAGGGGATCCCCGTCGCTCGCAGCTCGAGCGGACCGCTGTACGACGGCCCGCTGTTCGCCGTCGAACCCTTCCTGACGCTGCATCAGGACCCCGACAATCGGGAGAGCATTCTCTACGAGCCCAGAGGCGTTCGGGTCGGGCCGCAAGGCCACTACTTCGTGCTCGACACCGGCAACTCGCGCGTTGCGGTGTTCGACGAGACCGGCGAGTTCGTGCGCGCGTTCGGCCGCGCCGGCCAGGGCCCCGGGGAGCTGAGCGACATGGCCGTTCTGCAAACGCTGAACCACGGCGTGCTCAGCGTCTTCGACTCGCGCCAGCAGCGAGCGACACTCTTCGGCACCGACGGCGCAATGCTCGACGAGCTGTCCAACGACGGGTTCCCGGTGTCGAGCCTGGAGCTGGGGCCGGAGGGTCGCCTCATCAAGATCGGCGGCACCGTCGACGAGGGAACCCCCCCGGGCTTCGACGCCCGACGGGTCCAGGTGTTTTCGCGGGAGGGTGGGGAGCCGATCGCCGAGGTCCGGACCTCGAGCGTGAAAGCCGCTACTGTGGAATTCTTCGAGATGGACGATGGCGCCACCGCGGCGCGGGTGACACGCATCCCATACTCCGGCCAGCCCTCCGCCGTGCACGTTCCGGGGCGTGGCTTTCTGCTGTCCGACGGCGACAAGCCGATGCTGACCTGGTACGACTACGACGGTCGACCGACCCGCATCATCCGCGTCGAGCTTCCCGTCCGGCCGGTGACGCCGGCGATGCGAGCCCGCTACGACGAAGGGCGCCGACGCCGGCTCAGAGAAGCCGCCGAGCGCGACGGCCGCGACCCGCCCCGGGTCCCCGACAGTGAGTTCCCCGACGAGGTGGGGTTTTGGCAACGTGTGGTTGTCGATGATTACGGCTACGTCTGGCTCGAGGACGTTCTCACCGCGACGGAGCGTGCCGAGGGCGACCCGTGGAAGTTCCTCCTGCTCGATCCCGAAGGCCGGTTCCTCGGCACCGTGGATTTGCCGATGGCCCGGCCGACGATCAGCGGTGGATATGCGATGGGCACTGTGGTCGATCCGGAAACGGGGGAGACCGAGGTGCGGGTGTATCGGTTGCGGCCGCTTCCCGAGGGATTCACGTATCCCACGGGCGCAGGCGCGGACCCGGGCAGGGGCGCCGGCGCGGGCGGCGGGCACACCTCCGAAACGCGGTAGGCCGGTCCGGGCGGCGGGCACACCTCCGGAACACGGGAAGCGGGTGCGGGCGGCGGGCACGCGTCCGGAACGCGGTGAGTGGGTGCGAGCGGCACGGCGGCGCCCGACTGTAGCGGGGCATACACCTGCCCAGAATGCGCTTATCGGCTGCGCGGTCCTCTGATACCTTGAATGGATCGCTCCCGCAGCCGCGTTCATCGGTGGCGGAGAGCGATTCGCGGACCCGGGGGCAGGTTCGATGGGTGGATTCGAGTCGGTTCAGTCCTGGTTGAAGGACCCCAAGAACGTCGCGATCCTGACGCTGAGCCTTCTGGTCGCGGCTCTCCTCGTCGTCATCGGGACCGATCGCTCCGGCGGGCTGGGGCAATGGATCGAAGGCCGCCCCGAGGGCGAGCCTGTCGAGATCGTCGACGTCCTGCTCGATCGCACCGGTTTGCAGACCCTCGACATCTTCTTCGACCGGCCGCTCGGTCAGGACTCCGTGGGCGACGTGCTTGCCGAGGAGCCCGCCACCATTCGCCCGGCTACGGGCGGCACATGGCGTTGGTTTGCCAACAACGTGCTGCGCTTCGAGCCTACGGACAGGTTCGGAATGGCGATGGCGTACGAGGTCGAGCTGGTCGAGGAGCGGCTGCTCGGGCCGGAGCAGTACTTCGCCGGCGACACCGAGTTCGAGGTGGTCACCGACAGCTTCCAGGTGGAGCGCATCGACACGGTGCAGGAGCCACGGCTCGGCGGCGACAACGAGGTGGTGATCGTCGGCAACATCCGCTTCAACTACCCGGTGGAGCCGCGCGAGCTGGCAACGCGGCTGCGGCTGATCGACCCGCTGCGCGGCGCCTCCGACCCGGTCGAGGTGGGCGTCGAGACCTACTACAACGACGCCGTGCTGGCGTTTCGCTCCGATCCGGTGCGTAAGGAGTCGGCTGAGCGCGAGCTCAGCCTGGTGATTGGCGCCGACCTGACGCCGGCCGAGGGCAACGTGCCCCTGGGGACGGACTTCGTCGAGCCGATCATGATCGGCTCACGCGACATTCTGCAGGTG
>CBDUAS010000338.1:0-4963 GCA_965365185.1 uncultured bacterium
GAGAGCATGGCCGTTGGCACCCCGGTAATCAGCACCTCGGTGGGCTCGATTCCCGAGCTCGTCCGCGACGGCGATGACGGGCTGCTGGTCGATCCCGATGACCCCGCCGCGCTAGCTGACGCGATGGAAACACTCCTGATGGACCCGAGCATGGCGCGACGCCTGGGCACCAACGCCGCCCGGTCGGCGCTGGCGGCGGATTTCCGCCGCACCAACGAGCCGCTGATCGACAGGTTTCGAGGCGTCTTGGGTGCCGACGTGAGCGAGGCCGTGCGGCGCGTCAGCGCGGCAGCCTGGCAACCCCGGGGCATTTCGTCGAAGGCCAGTCGCCTGCTCGGTGTCGCACCGTCACGTTGCCAGGACGCCGAGGAAGGAATTGCCCGCGGCATCACGCCGGGACTGCACGCGAATGCGTGGCGCGCAGACCTCGACCGGATGGTCCGCAAGCGACTATGGGACGAGGTTTACAAGGCTCGCCGACTGCGGCGGATGGGGGTCGACGCACTCTCGCGGGGAGCCGACGACGCGGCGCGCTCGCCGCGCATCCTCGATCTCGGCTGCGGCCGCGGTGGGCTCACCGTTGCGATGCGCGCCCAAGGTGTGAGGGCCATCGCACTGGACGTTCGCCCGCGCAACTGCCGCACGACTCGCCACCGCGGGCGCCGCTACGGCGATCGCGTACCCGCCTGCGCCGGCGCCGGCGAGTCGCTGCCTTTTGCGGATCACAGCTTCGACGTCATCTTCATGCTGGAGCTGCTCGAACACGTGCGCAACCCCGAGCGCCTGCTGCGCGAAGCTCACAGGGTATGCCGACCCGAGGGGCGATGCGTGGTCACGGTGGTCAACCGTTGGGCGCACCTCGATCCCCACTACCATCTCTGGGGCGTGAATTTCATGCCCCGGCGGCTGGCAAGCGGTTACATCGAGCTGCGCCGCCGATCGAAGGTCTCCTGGCGCGACAACCAGACGCTCGACGACATGCACTACTACCCCTGGCGACGATTCCAGCGCTTCGCCCGCGCCCTGGGGTTCGAAGTGGTCGATATCGAGGAGCCTGAGGGAGCCGTCACCAGTGCTTTACATCGACTCACCCGGCTCGCCTCCTTGGGATTCAACACCGCCACCGTCGTTCTCACGCCGCGTTGAGAGCGCTCAGCCGACCACGCGGGAGTAGAGCGTCTGCATTTGCGCGTATGTCGCCCTCCAGGTGAGCCCGCTGACGCTCGCCGCGATCTGGCAACGCTCCGCCGGCTCGACCCCACGCTCGATCTGCTGCCGGAGCGCCTCGGCGAGAGCGGATTCGTAGCGGCGCGCCTCGGTTTTCGAAGAATCCGCCGGCGGCGGCACCAGCGCGGCCAGCCCGGCCTCGACCAGCGCCGGATCGACGATCAGCCGCGGGCCGGCCGTGGCGCTGGCCACCACCGGGCAGCCGCATGCCAGGGCCTCCAGCAGCACCAGGCCGAACGGCTCGTGCAACGAAGGGAGGGCGAAGACCGAGGCGCGTTGAAACGTGGCGGCAACCTCGTCCGGCGCCACGTGCCCGGGAAGCGACAGCCGCTTCACGATCCCCGCCGCCTCCCCCTCGTCGAGGAGGGCCTGGCGCCGTGTCTCCGGGCCCGTTCCCAGAATCGTCAGGCAAACATCACGCAGCTCGTCGTGCGCCAGCGCCCGGATCAGGTGGTGAAACCCTTTCCACTCGACGTACTTGCCGGCCGCCGCCACGACAGGAGGCTCGGGGATACGGGTCTGTTCGTCCGGGGGAAAGAAGACGTCCTCGTCGAACCCGTTCGGCACCACCACGACGCGCTCACGCGGCAGATCGTGGAAGCCGCATGCCTCGTTCCCCACTTCTTCGCTGACCGCCAGGAACTGGGCGACGCCCGACAGCGCCTCGACGAACGAGGGAAGGTGCTGCGGCGCAAGGCGCGCCTGCTGCAACCCGGTGCCGTGCACCGTGACCACCACCGGCACGTCGACCCTCTCGACCAGGGCGGCGAGGATCCACAGGTGGTGCACGTGGATGATGTCGGGCGAGAACGAATCCAGCAGCCCGATGAGCCGGCCGGAGAACGCGTCGAGATAGGCGCGGCCCTGTTCGACCGTCAGATCGGCGTACCGGCGCGACCGGTAGGGCATCACGTCGGACATGCCGGGAATCAGGTCGGCGTACGCGGCGTCCGGCCCGCCTCCACACCTCACCGTCGTCAGATCCGGCCCGAAAGAGCTGCCGAAATCGTCGTCCGCGTAACCGGCGCACAGAAGGTGAAGGTGATCGCCGGCTTCGGACCCGAACCGCCAGATGTTGCGCAGGAACATGCCGCTGCCGGTCATGTCCGGTCTCTGGCCCAGGATGTGGAGGACGCGCACGGCAATGAGCTCGGCTTTTCTGGCACCCGAAGGCTTCGCCGGCTGAAACGCCGGCCGGGGACATTCCGTCCAAGCGACGGGAAGTCCCCGACCGACATCTCATGCCGCTGAAAGCATACCGCTGACGCCGTACCTCGACGCCTGTTCTCGTTCGAGACCTACCTGCTGCGGCTGATGGCGATCCTCATGGGCCGTACGTGCTGGCCCCAGATCTCGTCGAACTGCTCGCGCTGCTCTTCCGTCAGCACGTTGCGGACGTCGCGGTGCAGCTCGCGGTCGGCGATCTGGCCGTCGATGCGCAGCGCCATGAGTGTCTCGAGGGCCGAACGCACGGCGGCGATGTCGGCATCGGGGTCCTCGTCGAGGGCCTGCACGTCCATCTCCGCGACCTCGATGTCGGCCCGGCGATCGATCGCGGCACGCTCGTGCGCCCGCTGCAGCTCGGCGATCTGCTCCTGCTGGGTCTCGCTGAGGCCGAGCTCCTCGGCATGGTCGATGACCGCCTCGCCGTAGGCGCCGCCGGTACGATGCAGCGCCATCAAGTTGCCCGCGAAGGGCTCGAACTCGAAGTTGTAGCGGAAGTTCTCGGTCGCTTGCCGGGCCATTTCACGGGCCCGTTCGGCCATCTCGCGGGAGCGCTCACGGTCCACAATGGCTGCCTCGATGCGTGGCTCGATCATCTCGAAGCGCGCCATGCGCTCCTCGGAGATGGCGGCGAGCTGCTCCCGCAACTCGGCCAGCTCTGCCTGCAGCTCCTCCATGGCCTTGGCGATGGCGGCCTGGATCTGCTGTTCGATCTCCTGCTCCTGCGTGGTGCCCTGCGCTTGCTGGCCCGAGGTCGCCCATACCGGCACCGCGGCAATGGCCAACACAAAGGCGACGAGCGCCACCTTCGCGAGGTGATTTCTCATCTTGGTTCTCTCCAGGGGTATGGGGAGCCTTGGCCTTCTGTCTACTAAGACGCCGTGACGGCGGGAAAGTTCAAGCTCGACATGAAGAAGAGCGGAATCAGCCGGCCACCTCGCCCGTAGTTAGGGGAAGGCGTCGCGGCTGCTGTAGAGTCTGACGGGCCGCATCGGGGCGTCCGAAACCCGGCCCGAGCCGCCCGAGCTGTCCGGGCCTCGACGACAGCCCTCCTCGTCGCAGCGAGGGGAAGAGCACGAAAGAGACTCCGCATGTGGAGGCAACGTTTCCTTCTGGCATGGCGCTCGCTGCAGCGGAATCGCGGCCTGTCCGCGGCGGCGATATTGACGCTGGCCCTCGGGCTCGGCCCGACGACCGCGCTCTATGGCGTGCTGTCGGGATTCACGCGCGAGCTACCGGTGCCCGAGGCGAGCGAGATCGTCGCCCTGCGGGCCGGCAACCCGGAGCGCGGTGTGGCCGAACTCGGCGTTTCGGCCCGCGACTACGCCGCCTGGGGGGAGCGGCAGCGCTCGTTCGCGGGGATCGCGGCGTTCCGCGGCGAGGGCTTCACCATCAACTCGGAGGAGTCCTACGCCGTGGTGACATCAGGCGCCCGCATCGACCCCGCGGCGTTCGCCCTTCTGGGCGTGCAGCCAATGCTCGGCCGCTACCTGAGCCCGGCCGACGTCGAAGCCGCCGAACCGGCCGCCGTCATCGGCGACGAGCTCCGCAGGCTGCGCTTCGGTGCCGACGCGGATGTGCTCGGCCGCGCGCTCGATATCGACGGCGTCCGCCACACGATCGTCGGCGTCATGCCCGAGGCATTCCGCTTCCCCCTCAACCACCAGCTCTGGGTGCCGCTGCCGCCGGACGCCGATGACCTCGAGGTGTTCGGGCGCCTGGCCGACGGCGTCTCGCGACGCGCCGCCCAGGCCGAGATGGACACCATCGTCGCGGCGCTCGCTGCCACGTACCCCGAGACCAACGGCGGCATGCGCGTCCGCGTCACCGCCTACACGCGCGGACGCGGTGAGGGCGGCGAGCTGGCGGCGATCACCGCAATGGGCCTGATCGTCGGCGCCATGCTGCTGGTCGCCTGCGCCAACGTCGCCAACCTGTTGATGGTGCGCAGCATCGATCGGGGGCGCGAGTTGGCCGTGCATGCGGCGCTCGGGGCCCGGCGCGGGCAGGTCGTGGCGCAGATGCTTACCGAGACCTTTCTGCTGGCCCTCGGCGGCGGCATCGTGGGGTTCGGCGTCGCCGCGACCATCGTCGCCTTCATCAACGCCAGCATCGCCGACCTGTGGGGCTACTACTGGATGGACGTGCGCCTGGATGCTCCGGTGTTCGTTTTCAACTCCGCTCTGGTCTTCGTCATCTGCGCTGCGTCGGGGCTGCTGCCGGCACTCAACGCCTCGCGCGTCGATCCGCAGCGGGTGCTGCAGAGCGACGGCGGCCTGATGGCCTCCCCTTCGTCCCGCCGGCTCGGTCGGGCCCTGGTGGGCGGGGAGATCGCCGTCTCGACCGTCGCCCTGATCATCGCCGGTATGCTGGCGCACGGCCTCCTCGACCTACGCAACGTCGGCAGCGGCTACCCGACGGAGGACGTGGTGACCGGCTGGTTCACCTTCCCTGAAGGCGCGTACGAGGAAGACGCACAGCGGCTGGCCTTTTTCCAGCGGCTGCGTGAAGA
>CBDUAS010000339.1:0-4959 GCA_965365185.1 uncultured bacterium
CCGATGACGATGTCCTTCGCCTGCGTCTCCGGAATGCGCAGTTCGGCCTTGAGCTTCTCGGGCTGCACGACGCGCGCGAGAACCGTGCCGGGCGACACCGACTGCCCGACCTCCATCGGCATCTCTTGCAGCACGCCGCGGATTCCCGCCGTCACATCGAGGGCGCGCAAATCGCGGGCCGCCAGCTCGTAGCGGGCCTGGCGCTGGCTCAAGCTGGAACGGGCAACATCGAGCTGCGCGTTCACCGAGCCTTCGTAGATGCGCAGGCTCTCCTGTTCGATCCGGTGCCGTTGCTCGAGCTCCTCTGCCTGGTTGCGGGAGATCAGCATCGTCCGCTCCGAAGCCAAACCCTCCTGAAAGAGCTCCAAATCGCGCTGGTAGCGCAATCGTGCGGTCTGGTAGTCGGCCTGCACCGCCGCGGCTTGGGCGCGCCGCTGCAGGCGCGTGGTCTCGAGCTGCACTTCCAGGTTACGGAAGTTCGATCGCTCGACCGCCAGGTCCCACTCGGCGTTCTGCGCCGCGAGCTCGAGATCGGGGTTGCTCAACCGCAGCACCACGGTGTCCGGCTGCACGGGCGCTCCGGGCAGCAGCACGATCTCGTCCACCCGACCGGCGGAGCGTGCCGCAACGGCGCGTACTTCCTCGGGCACCAGCGTTCCCGCGCCGCGGCGCTCGAGAAGCAACTCCCCCCGCTTGACGGTGTCCATCCACAGCGTCGCCGATTCGACCGTCGGCGCGGCCCGCTCGAGCCGCGACAGGGCTACGGTCACCGCTGCAAGCACGACGACCCCGATCGTGCCGTACACGATCCGCTTCGTATTCCTTCCGGAGGTGTCGCGCTTGATATCCATCGATGCGCCTCAGTGTACAGTTTCCGCGACCTCCCCGGGGCTCGCAAGGCCCGGCGTTCCCTGGCTTGCCGGCCGGCTGCAGGTTCGCCGCACAGACGACAGCCGCTCACTTGCGGAAGCGCACGCGCTTTCAGGCCTGTTGTGCTACGTTTCCCGCAGGCGGACCACTCGACACAGACCATCTCGAGAGCAGCAAGACTATGGGTGAGAAACTGGTTTCCGATCTCATGACCGTCCCGGTCCACTCGATCACCGCAGAGAGCAGTCTCGCTGACCTCGCCGAGCTCTTCGACCGGCACGACGTCCGCCACGTCCCGGTCATCGACGCCGAAGGCGACGTCATCGGCCTCGTTTCGGACCGAGACCTGCTGCGAAACGTCTTGACCGACCAAGCCGACGTTCCCCTGAGTGTCCGCGAGTCCGCGATGCACGGAACGCTGGTCGAATCCGTCATGACCGTCGAGGTTGTTACACTCGAGCCCAACGAGACCGCACGCAGAGCCGCTCGCGTGATGCTGGAGAACAAGTTCGGCTGCATTCCCATCACCGAGGGCTCTCGGCTGGTGGGAATCATCACGCAGTCGGACTTCCTCCGTGTCTTCGCAGAGGGAGCCGAGTGAGGCGACAGCCTGACACGCAGGAACCCGCGCGGTCGCCAGGTTCGTCCACGTGAGGCTCTATCAAGTCGACGCCTTCACGGACCAGCCATTCAAGGGCAACCCCGCCGCCGTGTGCTTGCTCGAAGGCCGGCGCGACGAGGCCTGGATGCAGGCCTTGGCTGCCGAGATGAACCTCTCCGAAACCGCCTTCGTGCAACCCCGCGACGCCGCCTACCAGCTTCGCTGGTTTACACCGACGACGGAGGTGGAGCTCTGTGGGCACGCCACGCTGGCGAGTGCACACGTACTCTGGGCCAGCGGCGCCGTCGACCGCACCGAACCCATCGCGTTCGATACTCGCAGCGGCACGCTGCGAGCCGTGCGCCGTGGGGATTGGATCGAGCTCGACTTCCCGGCGACGCCCGAGCAAGAGACACCATGCAACATCGACCTGGAGCGCGCTCTCGGTGCCACCCCGGTGTATGTCGGCAAGAGCATGTTCGATTTTCTCGTCGAGTTGCCCACGGAGGAGGTCGTGCGCGACCTTGAACCTGACTTTCTGCTGGTCGAACGGGCGAACGCTCGCGGAATCATCGTCACCGCGCAGTGTGGCTCCGCTGACCACGACTTCGTCTCCCGCTTCTTCGCCCCGCAATCCGGGGTCGCCGAGGACCCGGTGACCGGGTCGGCGCATTGCTGCCTCGGCCCCTACTGGGCGCGTCGATTGGGCAGGGACGAGCTCGTCGGCTATCAGGCGAGCGCACGCGGTGGAACGGTTCGTGTCCGCGTCCAGGGAGATCGGGTCATTCTCGCGGGACAGGCGGTAACCGTCTTCGAGGCCGAGCTGCGCTGACGCCGCGCCCCCCAGAAGTCATAGCCGTTCTCGGGCGCGAAGAGCTTTGTGCGACGGGCGTCCGTCGGATTACGGCACGCCAAACGTCAGTCTCGCTCGAGGACGTGCACACCATCCTGGCCGGCGACCACGGCGCGACGGGCCATGCCGAGGAAAAACCCGTGTGCCACGACCCCCGGGATACAGTCGATCGTCCGCGCCGTGTCCTGCGGGTCACCGATCCCGTCGGGGAAACGGCAATCCAGAATCCAGTTGCCTTGATCGGTCACGAAGGGAGCGTCGTCGACGCGGCGGAGGTGCGGTTCCGCGCCGAGCGCACGGAGGCGCGGCTGAACCGCCCTCCAACCGAACGGAATCACCTCGACCGGAAGTGGCGCGCGATCTCCCAAGCGCTCGACGAGCTTGGAGTCGTCGGCGATGATGATCAGGTCGCGGGTGGCGGATGCGACGATTTTCTCTCGCGTCAGAGCCCCGCCCAGGCCCTTGATCAAGTCGAGACCCGGACTCACCTCGTCCGCCCCGTCCACCGTCACGTCGACCTGCGGATGCGAATCCAAATCGGCCAGCGGGATCCCCAGGGCGCTCGCCTGCCTCTCCGTCGCCAGCGAGGTGGGAACGGCCACGAGCTCACCGAGGGCGCCGGACCGGTACAACTCGCCGACGACGTCGACGAAGTGGGCCGCTGTCGAGCCCGTACCCAGGCCCAGAACCCGCACATCTTCGAGAAAGAGCGCCGCCTTCTCGGCCGCCAGTCGCTTCAGGTCGTCACTCGATCGGGCCATTTCGCGGCAAACACTAGCAGGAGAGCGACGCGGGGGCGAGACACCGATGTCCGGTTCCGCGACACCAGCTTCCCACAAGCGGACACAAACAAGATTCGCGTGCCGCGAACGGGCGTGAAAACCCGCTCATCGAGCGTTTGCCGGCGTCGCGGACTTGGCACGCAGCTTGCTCTCTAGGCCTGCACAAGAGGCGATCAGCGGCGCGCCAGTCCTGTCCCTATGGTGGACTAAACTGGGGAGCGGCCTGGGGCTGAGGCTGGCGCACCCCTGATCGTCTCTTTTTTCCTTGCCTGCCGTCGACGGTGCGGCACGTTGCACACCGCCGGAGCACCGGGTCCCTCCGGGCCGGTGCTATGATGGCGGCCGCGGAATCACCCCACAAACCCGGAAGCTGCCGATGATCAGAGTTCGCAACCTCGACAAGTTCTACGAGACCGGCTACGGCCGCACCTACGTGCTGCGCCGGGTCAACGTCGACGTCGGCCAGGGCGAATTCGTCACCATCATGGGGCCGTCGGGAGCGGGCAAGACGACTCTTCTGAGCATTCTCGGCATGCTCGACGGGGTGTGGGACGGTGAGTACTACTTCTACGACCATCCCGTGCACGACATGAAGCCGAAGCATCGCAACGAGCTCAACAAGCAGTACATCGGCTTCGTGTTCCAGAGCTTCCACCTGCTCGACAGCCTTACCGTGTACGAGAACCTGGAGATCCCGCTCTCTTACCGAAACGTGCGCCGCAAAGAACGGCAGAGCCTGGTGGCCGACATCCTCGACCGGTTTCAGATCGTCGGCAAGAAGGACCTGTATCCGAGCCAGCTCTCAGGCGGCCAGCAGCAGCTCGTGGCGGTTGCCCGCGCGGTGATCGGGGACCCCAAGCTGATCCTCGCCGATGAGCCCACGGGGAACCTGCATTCCAGCCAGGGCGAGGAGGTGATGTCGCTGCTGAAAGGTCTCAACGAGCAGGGCACGACCATCATTCAAGTCACCCACAACGAGAAGTACGCCGCCTACGGCGACCGCATCATCAACTTGCTCGACGGCTGGGTGGTGGAATCTGACGAGCTCCCCGCCGAAGCTGTCGCCGAGTCTGACGCCGGCCGCGGCTGACGAACGGCCCTCCACGCCGGAGCCAAGAGCAATGGTCTCTCTCCCAAGTCACTCCGTCCGCCTGGATTGGGACGGACAGCTACGCTTTCGCGGTGCGGTCGACGGCACGGCGCTGACGGTCGACGGCGATAGCGAGACGGCCGCCTCTCCGGTGCAGCTCCTGTCCGCCGGGCTGGCGGGCTGCATGGCGATCGACGTGGTGCACATTCTCGGCAAGATGCGCACGCCGCCCACTGCTCTGAGCGTCGATCTCACGGTCGAGCGCGCCGCCCGAGATCCCCGTCGGGTGGTCAGCACCGAGATGAGATTCGTCGTCCGCGGCGACGTGCCGCTGAAGAACGTCGAGCGGGCGCTCGACATGTCGCGCCAGACCTATTGCTCGGTATGGCACTCCCTCCGCGAGGACATCACACTCAGCACCTCGTTCGAGGTCTTGGCGTCGTAGCCCCCGTTTCGTTGGCGGCGAGCGCCCAGAAGGCCGCAATAAGCTCGGCGAATGCCTGCTCGTCGGCGAATTGCGTGTGCCCGACGTTCGGGACGTGCCAGGTTTCGGCCTGCGGCACGCCGTCCTTGATGGCCCAGAGCTGACGATCGGAGCCGAACTCGTCGTCCGCGCCCTGGATCGCCAGGACCGGGCAGCGGATCCGCGGCAACTCGTCGCGCACGTCCCAGCGCGCGTGCGCCGCAGAGAGCCAAACCGTCGCCCAGGCTTGCAGCAAACCGAGCCCACGATCGCCGTGAAAGCGCGTCAACCATGCCTGCG
>CBDUAS010000340.1:0-4953 GCA_965365185.1 uncultured bacterium
GGGGTCAGCCCCCCACACCCGACCCCCCGCCCGAGGGATTCCGGGAGCCACCCACCGCCCACCCCACCGGAATCCCTTCGTCTACAGACCGGTATTCAGCGGCGGCAGGCAGCCGTAGACAGGCCAAGGAAATGACGTTTCGACCGTTCGCCATGGAGCGCTGGCAGTCGACCTACGAACATGATGTCCGCTTCAACCTTTCGGAAAGCGGCGTCGAGCCGCTGACGCTCGGCGAGTTGGTGAAGCTGGCGGAGCTGGACCTGAGCAACATCCTCGAGACCTCGCTGGAGTACATCCCCTCGAAAGGATCAGCGGCCTTGCGCGCCGCCATCGCGTCGATGTACCCGGGCGCCGACGAGACCAACGTGCTGGCCACCAACGGCGGCGCCGAGGCGAACTTCGTCGTCTCCTGGCACCTCTGCAGCCCCGGCGACGAGATCGTGTACACGGCGCCGAACTACATGCAGCTCCCCGGAATGGCTGCCAATTGGGGCGGTGACGCCAAACCCTGGCCGCTGCGCGAGGATGCCGGCTGGCAACCCGACACGAATGAGCTGCGGGAGCTTGTCGGCCCCGCTACGAAGCTCATCCTGGTCACCAACCCCAACAATCCGACCGGCGCGATTCTGCCGGAAGAGACCATGGAACGCATCGTCGCCGAGGCCGACCGCGTCGGTGCCTGGATCGTCGCCGACGAGATCTACCGCGGGGCGGAGCTGAGCGGCGTCGAGTCACCTACGTTCTGGGGTCGCTACGACCGGCTGATCATCACCTCGGGGCTGTCGAAGGCGTACGGGCTGCCGGGTCTACGTCTCGGCTGGGCGGTGGTGCCACCGGAACTGGTCGAAGGAATCTGGGCGCGAAAGGACTACACCTCGATCTCGATGGGGGCGCTGAGTGATCGGTTGGCGTGCGAAGCGCTGCGTCCCGAAGTGCGCGACAAGATCCGGGCGCGGACGCGGGCGATCCTGAACGAAAACTGGCCGGTGATCGAGCAGTGGCTGGGGCAGCGCCGGACCTTCACGTGGCAGGCGCCGGGCGCCGGCGCCATCGTCTATGCTCGACATGACCTGCCGATCGACGGTTTGGCGTTGGCCGAGAGACTGCGCGTAGACGCCGACTGCCTCATCGTTCCGGGTGAGCACTTCGACATGCCCGGCTACGTCCGCCTCGGCTTCGGACCCGAGACAGAGCGGCTGCGCCAGGGCCTGGAGCGGTGCACCGCAGTCATCGACTCCCTGCGCTAGAGCGTCCGATGACCATGGACCGCGTCTTCTCCGGCATTCAACCCAGCGGCGACCTGCACCTCGGGAACTACTACGGGGCCATCCAGAACTGGGTGAAGATGCAACAGGAATACGACTGCATCTATTGCGTCGTCGACTACCACGCCATCACCAGCCGCACGGGCCGGGAGTCGGACAAGTTCCAGGACCCGCAGCACGAGTCTCTGGCGACCATGTCGCTGCGCATGGCCGGCGACCTGGTGGCCTGCGGAGTCGACCCGGAGCGGTCGATCCTGTTCGTGCAGTCGCACGTGCCGGAGCACACCGAGCTCGCCTGGATCTTCTCGTGTATCGCCTCGTACGGCGATCTGCAGCGCATGACCCAGTTCAAGGACAAGGCGGATCGTTCGGACTACATCAGCGTGGGGCTGTTTACCTATCCGGTTCTGCAGGCTGCCGACATCCTGCTTTACCGGGCCGGCAAGGTTCCGGTGGGCGAGGATCAGGTGCAGCACCTGGAGCTGGCCCGACGTATCGGGAGGCGCTTCAACATGCTCATCGGCGAGGACTACTTTCCCGAGGTGGAGCCCGAGCTCACGGAAGGTAAGCGCATCATGTCGCTCGCCGACCCGACACAGAAGATGAGCAAGAGCCTCGGCGAGAAGCACTACGTCGGCATCCTCGAGGACCCGGAATCGGCCTGGAAGAAGATCCGCTCGGCGGTCACCGACGCAGGCAACGAGCCCGGGCGCGACATGAGCCCCGGTGTGGCCAACCTTTTCGAGTTGTTGCGATTGAGCGACGCCCCGGCGGAGCAGATCGCCCTGTTTCGCGCTCAGCACGATGCCGGGGAATTGCGCTACGGCGACCTCAAGGTCGCGGTGCGCGATAACTTGATGGCGGCGCTGGCTCCCATACGCGAGCGGCGTGCAGCGCTGTCAGATGACGACATTCGCGACATCCTCGCGCAGGGAGCCTCGCGCGCATCGGAAATCGCACGCCGGACAATGGCTGTAGTTCGCGACAAGGTCGGGGTGGCCTAGCTGTCAGCTCTCAGGACGGCGTTCACCACGTGGGTACCGAGCTGGGAGCACACCCCCGGGCGAGTTGGGCGAATGGTCCCAAGAACGAGCAGCTAGCGAGCCGTCACTGCCCGCCTGGGCCGGCAGTGATCGTCGGTGACTGCCACAGCTCGGGAAGCATCTCGGCGCTGATCGATCGCGCGATCTCCTGCGTCCCGCTTGCCGACACGATGCGGAATCGAAGCACCAGCTCGCCATCGGGATTGAAGAGCTGGTCCGGCGAATAGGCGACCAAGTACGAGCCCAGCGGGTCCGTACACGGCTGCGGGCAGAGGAAGAAACCGACCGCGAGGTCTCTGCCGAACGTGGCGCGATGCAAGGCGTAGCGGTCGATGCGCGCCGTCCCGTTCCCCAGCTCCACCTCGGATTCGCCGCTCAGCTCGATCAGGCGGGCATCGGCGGTACCGCCGTTGACCTCCATGCTCAGCGGGCGAATCTGCTCATCGGTGATATTGAGCTGCAAGGCGCCGCCGAAACCAGCCATCGCGCACGCGGTCGAAGTAACCGCCAGCGCCACAAACACCAGGACGGGCGCTGCCCGGCCGCCCTGGCGTTGCCGTGAATCACCACGCATTTCAGGTTCCTCTCCCCACGTCACGCCCCACACGAAGATCGAATTTCACTGTACAACGGTAATTGGCCGGGGCAAAGGGAGCGGACCTCAGCGGGCAGCAGCGCGCCCCACCAGCGAGACGACCGTTTCGCGCAGCGATGCGAGCAGCTCCTGTTCGTCTCCCTCGGCGCCTGGATGAAGGGCTTCACCGAACTCCACCGCTACCGGATGGCGCCGTTTGGGCCCCTGTCGGGGCCACACCCGGAAGGCTCCCCAGATGCCTGCCGGAAGCAGCGCAACGCCCGCGTGACGCGCCAGGATACCGGCGCCACGGCGAAATTCACGCACCTCGCCGTCCAGCGATCGGCTGCCCTCGGGAAAGATCACCAGCACCATGCCGCGCCGCAGCCCCTCCGCGGCCGCCTGCATGGCGCGCTCGAGGTTGCGATTCGGATCGATGGGGATGTTGCGAAACAGCCGCCCCAGCTTGCTGCCGAAGAAACCCTCGAAGTACTCGCTGTAACCGACGAAGAAGACGCGCGCCAGCGCGCGCCGCGGCAACGCCATGCAGAGGACGAACGGATCCACATAGCTGGCGTGATTCGCGCAGAGTACGAACGGGCGCTCTGTGGGAACGTGCTCGACGCCCCGGGCACGAAACCCCGCGGCCAGCCACCAGAGCGTGCGCAGGCCGCGCAACAGCAGAAACGTGATGAGCTCGAGCACGGGCCGCCGGCGGAGGTGACGATCGATGTCCGCCGGCGTGCGCGTCAACACCTCCGCCCAGTTGCCGTCACCGGCGGCGGTAGCGGCCGCGTCCTTCGCTCCGGCGACCGGCATGTCCGTCCTTCCGGCCGCCGGCCCGGCAGCCGCCAGGGCGTCGATGAGCTCGGCGACGGTGTGCACCCGACCCGCGGCTTCGTTATCCAGGTCTACACCCTGGCTGCGCTGCAGCTCGGCCAGCAGCTCGATGCGGTCGAGCGATTCCAGCCCCAGATCGAGGTCCAGGTGGGCCTCCGGGCTCACCGTGTCTCTCTTCGCGTAGCGGGCGACGACGGCACAAATTTCCTGACTGGCCGGCGTCAGGGCGCCGGGACTGGCGGCGTCAGGATCTTCTCGCGGGCGCTCTGCGCCGCCAACGTCCGGCTCCGCCGATGCTCCGGCCGCGGCTCGTGCGGCTATTTCGTCGACGAGCAGGTAGCGTTTCAGCTTTCGCGTCGGCGTGCGCGGCAGCGGCTCCGCGCGAATCTCGAGACTGGTGAGGCGCTGTGGCCCGGGAAGCTCGGCCCCCATTCCCTCGAGCTCCCACTTGATCATCTCGCGCACGTTCACGTAGCCGCGGCGGCGCGCGGCATCCAGGTCGGGAACCACGATGGCGTGTAGCCGCTCTCCCCTGCCCTGTTCGTCGGGAATCCCGACAATGCAAAGCTCGTCGACCAGCTCGCTCTGCCCGTAGTATCCCTCGAGCTCATCCGGATAGATGTTCTTGCCCGACGCCAGGACGATGACGTCCTTGGCGCGCCCGGTGATTTGCAGGTGACCGTTGTCGAGCAGGCGCCCGAGGTCTCCGGTCCGCAGCCAACCGTCGACCAGCGCCGCCTCCGTGGCCTCGGGGTTGCGGTAGTAGCCGGTCATCAAGCTCGGTCCCTGCGCCCAAACCTCGCCGACACCGTCCTCGTCGGGCTCGTGAATCCGTACTTTCACGCCGTCGATCGGGCTACCCACGGTGTCGCCGCGGAGCTCGTCGATCGGAGTCGCCGTGATGATCGCCGTGGCCTCGGTCAGGCCGTAGCCCTGCGCGAGCTTGAAGCCCCAGTCGAGGAAATCGTCGTACACCTGCGCGTTCATCTTGGCTCCGCCGGTGATGAACAGCCGCATATTCCGACCGAATGGGGCGTGAGCGCGCCGCAGCAGAAAGCGGCCTGGCGACCAGCCGAATCGCCGTCGCGCCAGCCGGCTTGCACCCAGCAGCAGCCGGGCCAAGCGCCGGCGCAGCGGCGGAGCGTGCTCGATTGCCGCCGTGAGCCGATCATGGAAGCGATAGAAGAACGCCGGCACGCAGACGAAGACCGTGATGTCGTGGCGGCGAAAG
>CBDUAS010000341.1:0-4948 GCA_965365185.1 uncultured bacterium
TTCGACGGCGGCGTGCTGCCGGGCGACGTGATCGGCCAGCTCAAGCGCGACGTCACCGTCAACACGGTGGCCAACGTGCCCGGCGCGATGCCCCCGGTGTCCGTGGTCGACGCCGCGATCGGCACCATCGACGTGGCGCACGATCAGGACATTCGCCAGATCAATATCCCGGCGATCTACGAGATCCAGGCGCCGGCCCTGGGCATGGCCGTGCAGAAACGGGGTCGCACGACCACGCTGACGACCAACGGCACGATCACCACCATCAACCTCACGACGCTGATCACCTATCGCAACCGCACGCGCCTCGGCCGGGTGCAGAACGCGTTCGTGATCACCTCGACGAACGGCAACCCGTTCAGCGGCGCGGGTGATTCCGGGTCGCTCATTGTCAACCAGGCCGCCGGCACGCTGGCCGGCACGCTGCCGGTCGTGGGGTTGCTGTTCGGTGGCGGCACCAACGGCGCAGGTACTCCCGTAACCATCGCCAACGACATCAACGCCGTGTTCGGCGCGCTCAACATCACGACCATCTGCAGTTGTGTGGCGCGGGCGGTGATCCGCTCGATCTTCTCCTCCGACGCCGCGGGCACCGACCTCGGGCCGGCGTGGCGACCGGGAGGCCGGTACATGCTCCATCACAAGGAGCGCCAGATGCGCGCCTTCCGCGAGCAGGTGCTCGAGTCCGGGAAGTTCGGCCAGAGCCTGCAGGACCTGATCCACGCCGAGGCGGCCCGCGTCGGCAAGATCGTCGCCGAGGACGACAAGGCCTTCGGCCTGCTGGTCCGCGCCCTGCGACCCCTGGTGACCAAGGCCACGACCGACGACATGCTCGAAACGAAGCTCGACCGGGAGACCGTACAGAACCTGCTGCAGTTCTCCAATCGGGTGGCACGCAAGTCCGGGAAGCTGCGGCCGCGCATGGCGTTCGCCAAGGCCGTCGCCGACGCCGTCGAGGGCAAGAAGCTCGGCCAGGTGCTGCGGTCGGCCAAGCTCAGCACCAAGGCGCCGAAGAAGAAGTAACGAGGCAGGTCGAACCTCAGCGAGAGCTGAGCGTCCATGGAAGGAGGCGCCGGTCTTGTCTGCCGGCGCCTCCTGCGTTTGCGCCCGCAGGAGGTCGACGCTGTGGACGGGAGGTGGCGCTGCTCCGTTCGGATTCGGACTCCAGCCCTCATTCGGGGCCAGCGCCGTCAGGCTCGCTGAGTCCGTGTACCCGACCTCAGCAGGTGCTGTGGATCAACGCCCCGACGCTGCGCCTCTCGGAAAGCTCGTTGTAGCGGCGCACGGCCTCCTCGGTCTGCAAGACGTGAACCTCGATCCCGGTGGCGGCAAGCTCCGCCAGGGTATCGGGACGGACGCCGAGGCGTTCGTATACGCCCGTCGACAGCACCACGACGTCGGCGCCGTGGACCAGAAGCTCTTGCACGTCTTCAGGCTGGATGCCGGGCGAGTGCCGCGTGCCGGTCTCGCGCCAGTCCCACGCGCGCGCGCCGCCCGGGTAGAGCTTGGCATCCTTGAACGCCCCAGGATGTCCCTCGACCTCGACGCGACCCCAGGTCAGATTGACGATGCGCGGGGATGTGGGCGTGGTGGCCATTGTCGCGGGTACGGGTTTGCCGGCGGCGCTGCCTATCGTACGGCAGCACCCGGCGCCGCGTCCGGGGCGCCATTTCGAATGTTACATCGCACCGGCGCGCCGGAATCGGCAACCCGCTGGTTGGCGACCGTCTCAGACATTCGAATCCGCTGAGCGACAGAGGAGCGAAACGGTGAAAATGTGGTACTGTGAAACTGTGAAAAACATTACGATCTCCATTCCCGATGAGGTGTACCGGCGGGCCCGCATCCGCGCCGCCGAACGCGACACCTCGGTCAGCGCGATGGTGCGGGATTACCTCCTGCAGCTCGACCGGGCGGATGCCGATTTCGAGCGCGGCCGCGTCTTGCAGGCCGAGGTGGTGAGCCGGATCGACCACTTCCGCGGCGGAGACCGGCTCGGCCGCGACGAGGTTCACGAGCGCCGTGCGCTTCGTTGACACGAACGTGCTGCTGTACTCGTTGAGCACGGCGCCTGACGAAGCCGACAAAGCCGCGGTCGCCCGCGCGCTTCTCGACAATCGGGACCTGGCACTCTCGGTTCAGGTGCTGCAGGAGTTCTACGTGCAGGCGACGCGGGCGACCCGGGCCGACCGCCTGGACCACGGCCAGGCCACGAAGCTGATCGAATCGTACGTGCTCCGTTTCCCGATCGCCGCGATCACCGTCGAGCTCGTTGCAGCTTCGCTGCGGACAGCCGACCGGTTCCATGTCTCCCTTTGGGACGCCGCGATCATCGAGGCGGCACGGACCATGGGCTGCAAGCAGGTCCTGTCGGAGGATCTCGGCGCCGGTCAGGACTATCATGGTGTCGTCGTCGAGAACCCCTTCATGCCCGACAGGCCCCTCAGACATCACGCGATCCCCGAGCCGCCGGTTCGATGACGAAGACCCCGGAGAGACACGACGTGCCCGGCGAGCCATTCGGGCGACCGCCGCTGCGACTTTGGCCCGGCGTTGCCATCGTGGTGGTGCAGTCGCTGGCGTGGTTCGTGTTGCCGTCCGTGATGCCGCAAGCCGGGCTGGTCGCAGTTGCGGGCGGGGTCCTGGGCGGGGTGGCGATCGTCGTGTGGTGGGCGCTGTTCAGCCGAGCGGCGGTCGCGGAGCGTCTGGGCGCCATCTTCCTCATGGTGGTAGCCCTGGCCGCGACGCCCCGCTTCGTCGACGAGTCGGTGGCAACGGCGGGGATGGGCGCCCTGTTCTACATCTACGCCATCCCGATCCTGTCCGTGGCGTTCGTCGTCTGGGCGGTGGCGACCCGCCGCATGACGGACGGTATGCGACGCGCGACGATGGTGGTGACCATCGTCGCCGCCTGCGGCGTGTGGGCGTTGGTGAGGATCGGTGGCATCACCAACAGCCTTGATACGGATTTCTCCTGGCGCTGGGCGCAGACTCCCGAAGAGCGGATGCTGGAGCAAACGGCCGACGAGCCGGCGACGGTCCCTTCGGCGCCGGCGATCGCCGACACCGGCGTCGGCTGGCCCGGCTTTCGCGGCCCCGATCGCAACAGCGTCATCCCCGGCGTGCGCATCGACACCGACTGGTCAGCGTCACCGCCGGTGGAGCTGTGGCGCCGGCCGATCGGGCCGGGGTGGTCGTCCTTCGCCGTCCGCGGCGACGTCTTGTACACCCAGGAGCAGCGCGGTGACAACGAGACCGTCGCTGCGTACAACGTCACCACCGGCGAGCCGGTGTGGCGCCATGCCGATGCTGTGCGGTTCTGGGAGGCGAACGCCGGCGCCGGTCCGCGCGGAACACCCACGCTTCGCGGCGATCGGGTGTACGCGTTCGGCGCCACGGGGATCTTGAACGCGCTCGACGCCGATGACGGATCTGTCGTGTGGTCGCGCGACGTGGCGTCCGACACCGGCAAGGAAGTGCCGTACTGGGGTTTCGCCAGCTCGCCGCTGGTTGTCGGCGACCTCGTGGTCATCGCTGCCGCCGGGCAGCTCGCCGCCTACGATCTCGCCACCGGCGATCCGCGCTGGCGCGGGCCGGACGGCGGCGGCGGCTACAGCTCTCCCCATCTGCTGACCGTCGACGGCGTGACCCAGATCCTGCTGGTAAGTGGGACGGGGGTCACCAGCGTGACGCCGGCCGACGGCACGCTGCTCTGGGAGCACCCGTGGTCCGGCACCCCGATCGTGCAGCCGACCCTTCTCGCCGACGGCGATCTGCTGATCAGTGTCACCGGCGCTTCCGCGGGGTTCGGCATTCGCCGTCTCTCGGTGGCGCGCGGCCCCGGCGGATGGACCATCCGGGAACACTGGACGTCACGCGGGCTGAAGCCCTATTTCAGCGATTTCGTGGTGCACCGGGGCCACGCCTACGGGTTCGACGGCAGCATTCTCTCCAGCATCGAGCTCGAAAACGGCGAGCGCGCCTGGAAGGGCGGCCGCTACGGCGAGGGTCAGCTCGTTCTCTTGCCCGATCAGGACCTGCTGCTGGTCGTGTCGGAGGGCGGCGAGCTGGCGCTGGTCGCTGCGGCGCCCGACCAGTTCCGCGAGATTGCCCGATTCCCGGCGCTCGACGGCAAGACATGGAACCATCCGGTGCTGGCTGGAGATCTCCTGCTGGTGCGCAATGCCGAGGAGATGGTCGCGTTCCGGTTGCCGCTCGCCGGGCGTTGAAGGCCGGGTCGGCTAGGGTCGCACATTCCGTGCGCCTGGTTCCGCGCGGGCGATCGTCCGTGAGCTCCTGTACGCACCGCTCTTACAACCACCGCTCCCACCAATCCAGCTCGCTCATCGCCCGGTGCACCACGTTCCAGTGGCCGCGGATGCCGTGCGCCATGCCGGCGTAACGGATCATCTTCGCCGGCACGCCCTGCTTCTTGATGGCGAAGTACATCTGCTCGGCTTCCTCGTACGGCACCCGCTGGTCGACCTCGCCGTGGACGAACAGCGTCGGTGAGCGTACGCGGCCGGCATAGGTGAGCGGCGACTGGCGGATGAGACGCTCGCGGGCCTCCTCCTCCCAGGGCGTGCCGAAGAACTCCGTCTCCTTGGTGCGGGCGATGTCGGCGGTGCCGTAGTCGCTGATCCAGTTGGAGATGCCGGCGCCGACGACGGCGGCGGCGATGCGGTCGGGATACTGGGTGATCAGCCAGTTGCTCATGAAGCCGCCGTAGGAATGCCCGGTCACACCGACGCGATCGGGGTCGATGGCGAAGTTGGCGATGGCGTAATCGACGCCGGCCATGACGTCCTCGCCGTCCTTGTCGCCCCACGCCCCCCAGGTGGCCCACTTGAAGTCGTCGCCGTAGCCCGTGGAGGAGCGGAAGTTGGTCTGCAACACGAAGTAGCCGTTGGCGGCGAAGTACTGGTGCTTGAAGCTGAAGCTGTAGCCC
>CBDUAS010000342.1:0-4948 GCA_965365185.1 uncultured bacterium
GGGCAGGGCCGTGAGGCGCTCCTCGAGCCGCTCGTAGAACTGTGCCACCTGGGCGTCGTCCTCGTAGCTGCCGCCCGGCAGGTCGAGCATCAGCGTCAGCACACCCTCGGCGTTGAAGCCCGGATCGAACGCCTGCAGCTTGGCGAAGCTGCGGATCAGGAGGCCGGCGCCGACCACCAGCATCACCGCGAGTGCCACCTCCAGAATTACGAAGCCGGCGCGCAGGCGCTGCTTTTCGCCGCCCGCCGTACCTTTGGTGCCCTCCTTGAGGGTTTCGTTCATGTCGGTGCCGACGAGGCGCAACGCCGGCGCCAACCCGAAGAGAATCCCGGTGAGCAGCGTGCTGGCGATGGCGAACGCCAGCACCGTGGCATCGATGCCGATGTCGTCGAGTCGCGGGATGTCAGCCGGGCTGATGGCAATGAGCACGCGGATCGAGGCCCAGGCGGCGGCGATACCGAGCACGGCGCCGAGGCCGGCCAGAAGCAGGCTTTCGGTCAGAAGCTGGCGGGCAAGACGTCCGCGCCCGGCGCCGAGGGCGGCGCGCACCGCCACCTCGCGCTGGCGCGTCTCGGCACGTGCGAGCAGCAGGTTGGCGACGTTGGCGCAGGCGATCAGCAGGATCAAGCCGGTTGCGCCGAGAAGCACGACGAGCGCCGTGCCGATGTCGCCCACGACCACCTCGTGCAGCGAAGCCATGGTCGACGACCACCCCTGGTTCGGCCCCGGGTACTCCTCGGCCAATCGGGCCGTGACCACGTCCATGTCCGCCTGCGCCGCCGTCAGCTCCACGCCGGGGTTCAACCTGCCGACGACGCTCATCCAGCGGGCGTACCGGCTTTGCCCGGTGGAGACATCCCAGGTGACGTTGAGCCACGCTTCGGCGTCCTCGGGAAAGGCGAATCCCGGCTCCGCCACGCCGATCACCTCGATGGGGCTGCCATCGAGCGTGATGGATTCGCCGATGATCTCCTCGTCGCCGTTGAAACGGTTCAGCCACAGCGAGTGGCTGAGCACAGCGCTGTAAGTCGCCTCCGGCCCCTCGTCGTCGCGGCCGAACAGCCGGCCGAGGTGCGGTCTCGGCCCGAGCAGGTCGAAGAACTCCCCGGTGACCAAAGAGACCCGCAGCCGGGACGGGTCGCGGTCGGGCTCGGTCAACGTATTGTGCGTCGGCCAGAAGCCGGCCATGAGCTCGAAGGTGCCGTTTTGCTGGCGCCAGTCGTTGTAGTTCTGTGGCGATACGAAGTAACGATCCTGCGCCTGTTGTGGGTTGCGCGACCAGAGCAACACGAGCTCGTCGGGCTCCGCGTAGGGCAAGGGCTGCAACAACACACCGTTGACGACGCTGAAGATCGACGTCACCGCGCCGATGCCGATCGCCAGCGTCAGCACCGAGACGGCGGAAAAACCGAGCGCGCTGCGCAGCGATCGGAGCGTGTATTTGGTGTCCTGCAGGAAGGTGCTCATCGAGTCGAGGTCGGGGGGCGATGGAGTTGAAATGCAGCCACGGCTCCAGCCGTAGCGCTTGAAGCCTGAGGATCAAGCATCCGAAGTCGCGACGCTTCCATCCTGGAGCACTCGGGCCTGGACTTCCAGTATGAACCGCTGTCAACCGTTGCGGAGCGTCTCCGCCGGATCCAAGCCAGCGGCGCGGCGCGCGGGCACGAAACAGGCCACGAACGCCACCGCCGCGACGACCAGTGTCACGACAGCGTAAGTCGGCGGGTCGCTGGGCTCGATGCCGAACACGAACCCCTGCAGGAAGCGCGACAGGAACAAGGCACCGACGATACCGAGACCGATGCCGATGACCGTAAGCAGCATGCCTTGCCTGACCACCATCCGCAGCACATCGTTTGGCCGCGCGCCGATAGCCAGGCGCACGCCGACTTCACGGGCACGCCGGCCGACCAGGTAGGCCAACGTGCCGTAGATCCCGACCGCGGCCAGGGTCATGGCAACCACAGCGAACGCCGCCAGCAACAGGGTGTAGAAGCGCGGCTCTGCGATCGACCCCACAATGGTGGCGTGCATGGGCTCGAGTCGGGTTACCGGCAGATCGGCGTCTAACGACCAAACCGCCTGGCGCATCGCATCGGCGACGGCCTGCGGGTCGCCGTCGTAACGCGCGACGATGGTCATCGCCCGCATGGGATTCTGAAAGAACGGCACGAAGAACTCCGGGCGGGGCCCCTCGCCCAATGCCGCCTGCGCCGTGTTGTCGACCACGCCAACGACGGTCAGCCAATCGCGCTCCGGATCGGGCACGATGCCGTATTGGAAGCGCTTACCGAGCGCGTCTTCGCCGGACCAATAGTGCTCGGCGAAGGCACGGTTGACGATCGCGTGGCTGGCCCCCTCGTCGTCCGCGCGGGTGAACTCGCGGCCGCGGATCAACGGAGTTCCCAGGGCCTCGAAATAACCGGGGCTGACCTTGTTGTCGGGCTGGTAATCAGGGTTGTCGGGATCCGGCTCCCGACCTTCAATCGCTATCGCCATCCATAGCTCGGCACCCACGATCGGCGGTGAGGTTGTTCCGGCGGCCGCCCGCACTCCGGGGATGGCGGCGACCCGCTCGAGCAGCTCCGTGTAGAAGGTTCGCCACCCCTCCCACTCTGCCTCCCCCGCCGGCGCCCAGCGCGATCCGGACGGCGACTCCGGCGGGATATAGACGCTCATGGTCATCAGGCTGTCGGGATCAAAACCAGGATCGACGCTGCTGCGCCGCACGAAGCTGTTGATGAGCAAGCCGGCGCCGACAAGCAGCATCAACGCCAGCGCCGTTTGCAGCACGACGAGGGCGCTGCGCAATCGATCGGGCCCCCCGCTGGTCGGGTGTCCGTGGCTCGCCTCGAGGGCCCGGGAGAGATCGGCGCGCGACGCTCGCAGTGCCGGTGCCAGCCCGAACACCAATCCGGTGAGCGCCGATATGGCAAGGCTGAACAGCAGCACCCGGGCGTCGACGGCGACTTCTGCAACACGTGGGAGCTCGCCGGGGTCGATCAGCGGCAACAGCCAGACGCCCCCATACGCAAGCCCGATGCCGAGCCCGCCGCCGGCAACGGCAAGCAGCACGCTCTCCAGCAGAAGCTGCTGCACCATTCGGCCGTTCCCGGCACCCAGCGCCGAGCGCATCGCCATCTCGCGGCCTCTCTCGCCGGCGGCGGCCAGGCTCAGGTTGGCGACGTTGGCGCAGGCGATCGCCAGCAGCAAGCCGACCGCACCGACGAGCGCCGCCACCGCGCCGCCGACGTCGCCCACCGTGTACTGCAGAAGGCGTTCCATGCGGAACATGAAGTCGTTTTCGCCCTCGTAGTAGGCGCGCTGGAGCACCTCGGAAAGCGCCGCGAGCTCCTGGCCGGCACCCTCGAAAGAGGCTCCATCGCGCAACCGCCCCAAGGCCCACAAATAGGAGGCGTTGCGGTTCACCTCGGGGCTGTCACGATCGAGAGCAAGCGGCACCCAGACGTCGACTCCGGGCTGATAACGGATTGCCTCCGGAGGATGGAAGCCGGCGGGCAGCACGCCGACGACGGTATAGGGGCGGCGGTTCAGGTTCGTGGTGGTACCGACCACGCCCGGGTCGCCGCCCCCCTGTGTCTGCCACACCTCGCTGCTGATCACGGCGACCCGGTCGTTACCGGGAACCTCTTCCTCTCGGGTAAAGCCCCTGCCGAGGACCGGCTCCACGGCGAGAACGCGAAAGAAATCGGCCGACACACGGGCTCCGGCTAATCGCCGCGGCGCGCCTTCTCCCACCAGGTCGAAGGTCGCCGAGGCCGATGCAGCCACCGCCTCGAACGAGGCCACGCGATCGCGCAGCTCGAAGAAGTCCGGCGGCGTGAGCGGCTGTAGGCGCCCCGTGCGTCCGAAGTCTCCGCCGAGCATCGCCAGCCGCTCCGCCCGGGGGTACGGCAGGGGTTGGAGCAGCACCGCGTCGGCAACGCTGAAGATCAGGGTGGTCGCGCCAATGCCGAGGGCCAGGGTGGCGACCGCGACGATGCTGAAGGCCGGTCTGGCGGCCAGCGCCCGGACGGCGAAGTAGAGGTCCTCGAAGAAGGCGCGTACATGCGCGCTTCGCAGAACGCGGTGAGGCCGGCGGCTCGGTTGCGGCCGACCAGTTCCGGTCGACGACGCGAGACGCCGACGCTCTTTCAAACCGCTTCGCACGACGTCCACCGCCTCGCGCAGGCATACGGCGAGTCGTCCTCCGAAGGCGCCGCGTCGCTCCCTGCAGAGCGCGTCGAAGGCGATCTCCATGTCGCGACCGAACGCGGCACGATTCTCACGAGGGTGCGCCAGCAACAGCAATCGATAGAGCCGAAGCCGCACGACCAGCCCCTCAGGCGCGTCGCGTGCTCGCCGGCAGCAACGCCCGCTCCCGGGCGATGCCGACAAGTCGTTCGAGACGCTCCGCCTCCGCCTGCACCACGGCTCGGCCCAGTCCGGTCAACCCGTAGTAGCGGCGGCGCTCCTCGATCTCGTCCGGCTCGTCCGCCGGTGGCGCGGCATCCTCGATCAACCCTCGCTCGAGCAACCGCTTGATGGCGGTGTACAGCGTGCCGGTACCCAGCTTCACCTCGCCGGCGGTTCGCTCCCGCACGTCGACGATCACCGCATAGCCATGCTTCTCGCCCTCGCTCAGGGCCAGGAGGATGTGAAAGACCGCGGGGGTCAGCGGGAGGAACTCGCCCGTTCGGGTTGCCGGATCGCTCATGATGAATGCCTCGGCCGTGAGCTTCGGTGGCGCTGGCTCGTTAGGTCGTCTGTCGATGCGTCATCTAACGATGCGTCGTTAGTTGATGCATCAACATGCTACATACTCCAACCTCCGACTGCAACCCGAAGAACAGTCGGTCGGCACCGAACGTTGACGTGTCGGTGGCGATGGCGAGCCGGAGGTCAGCCCGGCGCGTCGGAGAGGCTCTCAGTCGCGCCCCGGGCGGAA
>CBDUAS010000343.1:0-4943 GCA_965365185.1 uncultured bacterium
TCCCACGACCGTGTGCCCGTTCTCGCGCCACGAGCAAGACCCAGGATCTTGGCCCGACGACTCCCGCCCGCGCAAGCACGTGAGACGGACGCGCCAGCTCAAAGAGCCCGATGCAGACGTCTCTCCACCCACCGGCGGCGGATCCGATGTACTAATCTGGCTGGGGTCATCCCTGCCAATCCGAAGGCTCATGCAGATCCAGTCGCTCGAAACCAGAATCATGCGCGCCGAAAGCCTGCTGATCGCCCTGTCGCTCGCGGCCATCGCGGCTGCCGATTATGCCGTCGGCGTGAGGATTTCGCTCGGTCCGCTCTACCTGATTCCGCTCTGTTACAGCGCCCTGACGCAAAGGCGCTTGATGACGGCGGGTGTGTTCATCATCTGTCTGGTTCTGCGAGAGATCTTCGGCCCGCTCGAGCAGTCGAGCGATCCCTGGTTGGTCTTCTTTCGCGACCTGGTAATTGCCGCGGGGTTCCTGACCGTGGCCGTCTACCTCGGCCGCCTGGGAATCCAGCGGCACGAGTTCTTCGAGCTAGCCCGCCGCCAGCGCGATGACCTGGCGGCCGAGGTACGGTTGGCGGCCCACCTGCAGAGCCGCCTGCTCGATCTGAACAGGGCACCGACCGACAGGCTCGATATCTTCGCCCGCACCGCTCCCTTGAAGGGCGTCGGCGGTGATTACTACGACTTCCTGAGCCTCGGTCCCGACCGCATCGGCATCGTCATCGCCGACGTTGCCGGCAAAGGCCTGGCCGCGGCGCTGCTGATGCCCGCGGTGCGTATCGCGCTGCGCTCGATCATCCAGCAATTCGACGACCCGGCGCAGGTCGTCGCCGAGCTCGACCGCATGCTCTACCGTGCCACCGAGCCGGAGAACTATGCCACGCTGTTTTTGGCCACCGTCGACCTCGAAAGCGGCCGGCTCGAGTGTGTCAACGCCGGGCACCTCCCGGCATTGCTCGTCGACCCCGACGGTGCCGTGCACTGGCTCGGCAAGGGTGGCCCACCCGTCGGGCTGCTCCCGAATGCCGAGTACACCAGCGAAGAATCGACGCTCGAGCCCGGAGGCAACCTGATTCTGTACACCGATGGGGTGACGGAGTCGCAAAACGTCGACGGCACGGAGTACGGACCCGAGCGCCTGACCGAGGTCGTCTCGGGCCTCGCCGGCAAGCGTTCGGAAGACGTCGTCAACGCGATTCGCCGTGACCTGATGGATTACGTCGCCGAGGGCGAGCTTGCGGACGACGCCACCGCGATCGCCATCCGGCGGCAATTGCCTCACGAATCGCCGGGCGAGACCACGAGTGACTTTGTCGAGACGCGGTCACTGACGCGGTAGCACGGGAACGCCGCCTTCATCTCGGCTCGATGAGGCGCTCCAACGCCGCCGCTGTCTGTGTTGACCAGCCGCTGAACACCCGCACGACCCGCCCGCGATCGTCGACCAGGAGGCTCGTGGGCACGGACAGCACGCCGTCCTGGAACAACCCGGCGACCTGCTCAGCATCGCCGAAGTATGACGGGTAGCGGATCTGTAGGCTACCCAGAAATCCGGGCACACGGTCCCGTGTTTCGACGTCGATGCTGACGCCGATCAGATCGATCCCGGCGGCCGCGAGCCGCGGCGCCAGGCGCTGCAACTCCGGCATTTCCTTGCGGCAGGGGATGCACCACGTCGCCCAGATGTTGATCAGCGCACGGCGTCCGGGCTGCAGCAGATCGCCGACTGTGCCCATCCCGGCTTCATCGCCCACCAGCCGCAGGCCGGCGACGGAATCGCCGCGATCGATCGTCAGTCGGGCAAAGAGAGCGTCCTCGGCGGTGGGCGGGTCGACGAGAGCAAAACGTCGCTCGTCAACGAGCTCTGTTTCCGGTCGATCCTCGACGACCAACAGCGAGCTGCCCGCCGGCACGCCGGGTATCCGCTGGCGATTGCCGCCGGGCCAGACCACCTCGATCCATTCTGCCCGGTCGGCGTCGCCGAGGCCGAACAGCAGACGGGGATCGTTCTGTGAGAGAAAGCCGGCGCCGCCGGCCTTCAACTTGGTGAGCACGCCCGCCGCGGTCTTGACGCGGACCACGGCCCCGAACGCATCGGTGCCGCTGCGCGTGCCCCGCAAGGTGACGCGCAGGAAGCCTGTGTCCTGGCCGATGTTGTTGCGAAACAGGTGATGCGCCCGGCCCTGCAGGTTCACCTGGAAGATGTCGGCGTCGCCGTCGTTGTCGAAGTCCGCAAAGACGGCGCCGCGGCCGTCGCCGATCGCATCGGCGCCGCTGATTCCGGAGATGTCGAGGAAAACGGGGGAAGCGATGGCGCCCCTCCGCCCGCCCGGCGGAATACCGGGCGGCAGGCTCAGGCCGAGGTAGTTGCGCTCGAAGCCGGAAAACGACATGCCGTCGCGAAAGATGGCGCCCATGTGGTCGACGCGATAGGTGTCGTTGCCGGCCTCCTCGTCCGCCGCGCTCGACGCCACCACGTGGCGCCAGAACAGGCTTCAGGTGTCCTCCATGAGCTTGCCGGAGATGAAGCCGTTGGGAGCGTAAACGTCTTCCCATCCGTCGTTGTCGAGGTCGAGGAAGCCGCCACCGAACGCCCATCCCGCGGAAAGCCCGCCGACCTCGTCGGTGACGTAGGTGAACGATCCGCCGCCGTCGTTTGCGTACAGCGAATTGCCCGCCGCCAGCTTGCGCAGCACCGAGCCGGTAGAGCCGAGCTCCCCGGAGAGGCGCGAGAGGATCCTGTTGCCGGCCGTCGACGACATGTTGGTAACGTGCAGGTCCAGGTCGCCGTCGTTGTCGTAGTCGCCGAACGCGACTCCCATGCCGTTGCCCGGATCGACGACGCCCCGCTCGCGCGCGGCCGGACGAAAACGGTCGCCCTCGTTGAGATACAGGCCGTTCTCGCCGAAGTCGTTGGCGACGTAAAGGTCCTGATCGCCGTCCTCGTCGATGTCAGCGAATGCCGCGGCGTAGCTCCAACGGGAATCCTGCACGCCCCATTCGGCCGCCGCTTCTTCGAAGGTGCCGTCACCGCGGCTGACGAAAAGCAGGTTCGGCGTGCCGTTCGTAGCCTGGTTCCAGGAGTTCGGCATCACCAGTCCGTAGCGGTTGTACGACGCCACGTAAACATCGGGCTGGCCGTCGCCGTTGACGTCGGACGCAACGGCGCTGAAGCCGTTCGCCGGCACGGCCACGCCGGCGGCGAGCGATCGATCGAGATAGCGGAGGTCGCCGTCGGGAACCAGGCGGTTCTCCAGCAGAACCTGCGTGCCCACGGTGGACAGGAACAGGTCGAGATCGGCATCGTTGTCGTAGTCGAGCAGCAGGGGTGCCGAAGCCGCCGGCGCCAGCGACACCAACGTCTCATCCGAAGCATCGCGGAACGTCCCATCGCCGTCGTTCAGGTACAACCGGTTCGTCGACACGCCGGTGGTCACGAGATCCAGCAGGCCGTCACCGTCGACGTCGCCGACGGCCGCGCCGTGCGCGGCGACCGTGTCGTTGGGAGGCGTACCGAAGGGCGGGAACCTCCGGTCGAGGCCCGCCGGCACCGTCACCTCGGAAAAGATCTCGCGCTCTGCCACCAACGACTCGACGCTTTCGAGGCGGAGGCGGCCGATGCGCCAATCCTGGTCGCCCGACCTGCGTGCCTCGAGATCGGCCCAGGCGGTGAGCCATTCACGCCGCCGATGTTCGTCGCGCCCGACGATGAAGAACCAGATGCGCGCCGATCCGCGCACCACGGGCGCGCCGGAGAACGAAGCGCCCTTCACCTTGAAGCGCACGTCTTCGATCGTCGGGAAGTGGCCGACCAGGCGCTCGAGGCCGTCGAGAAACTCCTCGCGTCGGAACCGCTCGGGGGCACCCGTGGGCCACTCGTGCCGCGATACCCAGCCCACATCGCCGGGATGATCGACCGGCGCCGAGGGCACCGGCGTGGCCTCCAGACTCTCGGCGAAGAACCGCTCGATCGTCACCCGGTCCTTGTCGCGCACGGCGACGGAGAGCAGAAGCAGGTCGTTCGCGAGAGATTCCGAAAGCGACTCGGTGACGTCGAGCTCCGCCGTATCGACGGGACCCTGCATCTGTCCCGCCCCGCCGGCGGGGGCCATGGCCGTGAGCACGGCTACGGCTGCGAGCAATGTCACGGCTATCGAGCGCATGGGGCGGATTCTAGCAGCGTTCTACCTCCCCTCGCGGGCCCGAGAAAGCCAGCTCGCACCGTCACACCTCCGCTTCCCGTCGGGCAACCGCGGGGGCCGTTTCGCCGCGGTCCGCGACCGGAGGGAGTCAGCCGACCGGACGACCGAGAACCTCGATGAGCTTCACGCTAGAATGACCCGCTGAGTCGGACGTCGATTCGCGCGCCGGCTGCCGCCGCCACCGATACCTTCTCCTGCAGGCGAACGTTAGCAACGATGACCCGAATCGCGAGACTGCTGATCGGCCCGGGCTTCGGGGTCGCCGCCTTCCTGGCGCTTTCTGCGACCCTGGCCGCCCAGTCGGTCGAGGTTCAGGTGCTCCGCAACCGGGGCAAGGCCACCTACGAGGAGCAGCGATTCACCGATGCCACGGCCGCATTCGCCGAAGTCGTCGACACCCGGGGTGCGGTCGGGCAAGACTACCTGAACCTCGCCCTGGCACAGTATCGAGACGGCAACGATGCCGCTGCGGTGGCGACGCTGGATGCTGGCGCCGAGCTGCTCGCGGCGCATCCGGGCGGCGCTTATTTGCGCGGCCTGGTGGCGCGGCGGGCGGGAGACCTGTCGACGGCACGAGCTGCCCTGGAGCGGGCCCGCTCTCTCGACCCGACCGATCCGGCAATTCGCTACAACCTCGGCGCCGTGTACGCACAGCTCGGCGAGCAGTCGCTGGCACTGGAGGAATTCGACGCGGTCATCGCCGTGAGGTTCGACATCGGGCTGCAGCACTACGTGTCC